>NZ_JAOBZT010000030.1:0-45083 GCF_029839005.1 Stenotrophomonas sp. GD03958
CACGAACCCACCCCGCCCGGTCAAGCGCGGCTTTTGCTTTTGCTTTGCACGACCAACCCCACCCACGAGGGGCTGCGCCGTTCGCCGGAACCTACGCCGAAGGCGCCGGCTTCTGCCGAAGCAGGCTGACCGCCAGGCCGCCAACAACCAACACACCCAGCCCCAGCAGCGCCCACAGCAACCACGCCTTCCAATCGTGCTGCGGCTTCAGCGCCGCATCGCCGGCCAGCGGTTCCGGACTGCCTTCCAGGCGCGCCAGTGTCGGCTGCCACGACGGATCATTACGCTGGCGCAGCTCTTCAATCAGCACGCCGATCGGCGCTTCCATGCGGCGCGCGGTCGCGCTGCCCACTGCCAGTGCATATGGCGCTGCACCCTGGCTCAGGAATACCAGTACTTCGGGCTGGTAACCCAGGCGCAGAGTCGGTGCGGTGGCCGTTTCGGCGGGATTCGCCACCAGCTTCCAATAGCGATCCCGATGCACCCCGCCCAGCGGCTGCGCGGCCGATTGCTGCCGTTGGCCCTGCGCGCCCTGCTGCAGCTGATAGGCAATCCACGGTGCGCTGCGGCGCTGCCACTCCGCGCTCTCGTCATCGCGGCTGAACAAAGTCCACTGCACCAGGCTGTTGTCAGTGCTGGCCACGTCGGCACGCGCCGCCGGGAAGCGGCCATCCATCTCGAAGGTGTATTCGCCCTTGCCCTTCGAGGTCGGTGCCAGCGACAACCACTCCCACGGCAGCGTTGCCGGCGCCGGCGGCAGCTCGGCCAGTACGCTGCGCAACGTTGGCAGACGGGCATCGCCCTGCGCCAGCACGCGCAGATAGCGCGCTTCCCCATCCACCTGCAGGCGGCGCTGCAGCAGGCGCTTGCCGGCACGCTGCAGATCCACCAGCGGGATGTCGCGGCCAAGTGCGCGCCAATGCTGCAGGTCGTCGCTGACGTCCAGCTGCACCTGAGCCTGCAACGGCTGGCCACTGTCGGCCCAATCCAGTACCAGCGCCGCCAGCGGCTGCTGGCCCAGCACACTGGCGTCGATCAGCCAGCCGCCCTGCCCGTTGGCCCTTGCACCGCCAGTCACGCGTGCTTCCACGCGACGGACACGGCCATCGGTATCGCGCTCGGTCAGCAACTGCAGGTCGTTACGCTGTGCTTCGGCCAGCGGCGGCAACGCGAACCACGGCAGTTCCCGCTGCACCGGCGGTTGTGCCAGCGGCTGGTCCGGCGCGAGCAATGCCGACGGCAACGATTGGCCGGCGGCATTGAACACCTGCACGTCACCCAGGTCTGCGCTACCGGAGCGACGGTAGATCGCCGGTTCCAGCACGACACGGTAGGCACCCGATTGTGCGCTGGACAACGTCAGCGGCCACTGTTCGGCGTACTGGGTACGGTAATCGGCAGCCTGTGCGGTGATGGCGGCCAGCATGCCGAACATCGCCGGCAGCAGCGCCCTGCTCCACGTCTTCATTGTTTTTCCTCCACGGTCGGCGCCGCGCTGGGCGGCGCCGGTGCCAGATAACCCACGACCGTGCACAGCAGGCCGTAGGCGATGAACGATGCGATGCCCAGCAGGTTGCCCAGGTGCTGGCGATCGACAAGCACCAGCTTGGCCAACACCACGCCCATCAGCACCGCTCCCACCATCCACAACACGCGCTGGCCACGGCGCGAACCCCAGACCCAGGCGATCACGCCGAGCACGCTCCACAGCACGGTCAGGCTGGTCTGCGCCAGGCTGGAACGCATCATCGACGAACTCCACGACAGGCCGCCCCACTGATGCACGCCATGCAGCACCAGGCTGGTCAGCGCGACGAAGATGGCCAATGCCAACAGCGGCAGCCGGATCGCCACCAGCGCCCGCGGTGCCTGCCCGCTGTACAGCCAGCGCGCCAGCAGCGCCAGGCTCAACCACTGCCCCAGCTCGGCCGGGTTCAACACCGGCAGCCACGGCAGCGGCGCTGCGTCACCCGGCAGCAACTGGCCGAACAGCCAGCCTGCGGACAGCAGGCCGAACAGCACGCACTGCAACGGTAGGCGCACGCTGTCGAAGGCAGCCCCCAGGGGCCACCGCAGTGCGTCCCAGCGCCACAACGATAGCGCCGCCATCAGCAGCCACGGCAGCGTGAACAACAGCAGCGTCCAGCCCTGTGCCAGCCCGGCCTCGCCACCGCCCCACAGGGCCAGCAACGAAAGCAGCGACGGCCACAGCAGCCACCACAGGAACTGCGCGATGCGTGCCACGGTGTTGCCGCCCTGGCGCAGGCACAGCAACGTACGGACGCCCAGCACCGCGAACACCGCCCAGGCCAGGGCGCCATAGCCGGCGAACGGCTGCTGGTGCGCATCGCTCTGCATCAGCGCCAGCGGGAAGCCCAGGGCCAGCATCGCCAGCGCGGTGACGCCCAGCGCGCGTGCCGGCTGGCGGCGCTGCACTTCAGCCGCCAGCCAGGCCGTGGCTGCGACCAGCACAAGCAGCGCGTCGGCCTGGGTGCGGTGCGGGAAGAAGCGGAAGATCTCGTGCACCAGACCGCCCAGCCACCACAGCAGGCCCCACAGGTAGTAGACCAGTGCGATCTCATGGCGCTCCCTGCGCTGGTAACTCCACGCCGACGCGAAGCCGGCAATGGCCAGCAGCAACGCGCCGATGGCGGTCGGGTTGAGCAGGAAGCGTGCGTCGTCGAGCCAGTGGTCGGCGCCGGCCACAAAGGCGAACGCAGCACCGATCTGCAGCAACGCGCCGGACACCTGCGGCAGCCAGCGCTTCTGGCGCAGGCCCAGCCAGGCCAGGCCCGCACCTTCCAGTGCGAACACCGCGCCGGTGGCACGCGCAGATAATGCCAGCGGCACCGCCAGCGTGGCGAAGCCCACCGCCAGCACCGCATGCGACTGCGCCAGCACGGTGTAAGACGCGCGCGCGATCAGTGCCCGCGCCAGTACGGCGTAGATCGCCGCCAGGCCCAGCGCGCACAGCGCCAGCGTCATCGGCTGCTCGTGCAGCATGCCCGCCTGCATCGAGAAGGCAACCAGGGGCGTGCCGAACACCAGGCTGCCGTCGACCAGGTCACGTCGCCCGGCGGGCTGCCGGCGCGCGTACAGCAGCGGGATCAACAGGTAGAAGGCGAAGAACAGCAGCAGGAACGGCTCGGTGCTGCTGAACTTGTCCGGCGCGTACTGCAACACGCCCCAGAACGTACCGATGCCGAAGGTAAAAGCGAAGCCAAGCAGGTTCAGCGCACGCCACGGACGGAACCAGGCGATGGCGAAGATGCCAGCGTTGAGCACCGCGTAGTAGCTGAACAGCCCCACGTGGTTGCCACTGCCGGTGGACAGCCACAGCGGTGCCATGAAGCCGGCGAGGATGCCCAGCACCGCCAACGTGCGCGAGTTCTGCACCACCGCCAGCACGCACAGGCCGGCCACCAGCGCGATCGAACTGGCGAAGGCAAACCCGGGGTTGAGCAGCTCGAACCGTTTGAAGGCGGCGAAGATGGTCAGCAGCAACACGCCGATGGCACCGCCCTGCAGTGCCAGTGCGAACAGGCGCCGGCGCTCGCGCTGGTGCCAGCCGAACGCCAACAGGCCCAGCGCACCCACGGTGACACCGGCCAGGCGCAGCTCGATCGGCAGCACCAGCCAGCCCTGGTCGCTGACGTACTTCAACAGCGCGGCAACACCGGCCAGCAGCACCAGCATGCCGATCTTGACCGGCACGTTGCCCTCGGTGAACCAGCGCTTGACCGCGCCGATGCCGCGCTCGATGAAGTTGGGCAGTGCCGGTTCGGGGGGCAACGGCGGCTGCACCGGCGCGGGTGGCACCGGCGGTGGTGCGACCGGGCGCGGCGCCTCCACTGCCGCAGACACCGCTTCGCGCACCGGCGGTGGCGTTGGCTGGGGCGGAGGCGGTGCGGCAGCCGCCACCGGCCGCAGGAACGGCGGATCGGCGCCGGCCACAGGCAGGGGCGCAGACCGTTCCGGCGCAGGCTCGGCTGCAACCGACCGGGCGGCCGGCGCGGCAGCCATGGCGGCTTCCAGCGCGGCCACACGGCGGCGCAGGCCAGCAATCATCACCAGCGCCACCACCAGCAGCAGCGGGATGGCCAGCAGAACCAATACCACCAGGGCTATCAATGCTTCCATTGCATGCTTCCATTGCAATCCCGCGCCCCAGCGGCAGCGGTCGACCGGGCCATGCTACGACAGGGCCGGCCCCATAAACGACGAACCCCGGCCAGGCCGGGGTCCGCGTGCGATCTTCGCCGGCCTTACTTGGCGGCGACAACCTTGGCCATTTCCAGGCACTTGTTGGAATAGCCCCACTCGTTGTCGTACCACGACACGAGCTTGACGAAGGTGCCGTCCAGGGCGATGCCGGCGTCTGCGTCGAACACCGAGGTGTGGGTTTCACCGACGAAATCGGTGGCCACCACCTTGTCTTCGGTGTAGCCCAGGATGCCCTTCAGCGCGCCTTCGCTCTGTGCCTTCACTTCGGCGCAGATCTCGGCGTAGGCGGCTTCCTTTTCCAGCTCGACGGTCAGGTCGACCACCGACACGTCGGAGGTCGGGACGCGGAAGCTCATGCCGGTCAGCTTCTTGTTCAGTTCCGGAATGACCACGCCGACGGCCTTTGCCGCACCGGTGGACGACGGAATGATGTTTTCCAAGATGCCACGGCCGCCGCGCCAGTCCTTGTTGGACGGGCCATCGACGGTCTTCTGGGTGGCGGTGGCCGCATGCACCGTGGTCATCAGGCCACGCTTGATGCCCCACTTGTCGTTGATGACCTTGGCCAGCGGGGCCAGGCAGTTGGTGGTGCACGACGCGTTGGAGATGATCGCCTGGCCGGCGTAGGTCTTGTCGTTCACGCCGTAGACGAACATCGGGGTGTCGTCCTTCGACGGTGCCGACATGATGACCTTCTTCGCGCCGGCATCGATGTGCTTCTGCGCGGTTTCCTTGGTCAGGAACAGGCCGGTGGACTCGATCACCACGTCCACGTCCACCTCGTTCCACTTCAGGTTGGCCGGGTCGCGTTCCTGGGTCAGGCGGATCTTCTTGCCGTTGACCAGCAGGTCGTTGCCCTGCACCGCCACGTCGGCCTGGAAGCGGCCGTGCACGGAGTCGTACTTGAGCATGTACGCCAGGTAGTCCGGCTCCAGCAGATCGTTGATGGCCACGATTTCGATGTCGTCGCCGAAGTTCAGCACCGCCGAGCGCAGGACGTTACGCCCGATGCGACCGAAACCGTTGATACCAACCTTGATTGCCATTTCTCAAGCTCCTGCGGCCGCGACAGGTGCGGCGGGATGGATAGGGCCCACAAGTCTAGCAAACCGCCGCTGGCCACCGTGGGCCAGTCGGGGGCCGCCGGCGGGCCCACGGACAGGATTTGATCCGGATCAAAGCGTTAGCACGGCGTGAGGCCGAGACTGTCGCCATCCACCCAGCAACGAGATCACCCCCATGCGCAAGACCTCCCCCCTGATCCTGGCCGGCCTGGCCGCAGCCTTGTCCCTCGCCGCCGCTCCGGCCATGGCCCAGTCCAAGGGCGACTGGACGATCTCGGCCGGCGTGCACCAGGTGGCGCCGAAGTCGAACAACGGCTGGCTGGCCGGCGGCACCCTGAAGGTCGACGTCGACAACGACGTGAAGCCGACCATCACCGGTGAATACTTCATCGCCGACAATCTGGGCATCGAAGTGCTGGCGGCGCTGCCGTTCAAGCACGACATCAACATCAACGGCCTCGGCCGCGTCGGCAGCACCAAGCAGCTGCCGCCGGTGGTCACCCTGCAGTACCATTTCAACAGCAAGGGCAAGGTGTCGCCGTTCATTGGTGCGGGCGTGAACTACACCACCTTCTTCAGCGAAGACACCACCGGTGCGCTGAAGGACAGCCGCCTGAAGCTGCAGGATTCGTGGGGCCTGGCCGCGCATGCGGGCGTGGACTTCGCGATCGGCGAGAAGGGCGCGCTGCGCGTTGACATGCGCTGGATCGACATCGACAGCAAGGTGAAGTTGAACGGCGAGAAGATCGGCACGGTCAACATCGATCCGCTGGTCTACGGCGCTTCGTACGTCTTCAAGTTCTAAGCGGTGTGTTGGGCGCAGGGGCTTCGCCCCCGCCCCCCCGCTGCACGCGAAACCCTCGCAGCATGTTGCCCCGGTGATTGCCGGGGCTTTTTTGTTCCTGGGACTGAAGCAGTTCCGGAGCTGGGGCGAGGCGGGGAGCGGGGCCCCGTCCAACCACTGCGCGCGTGCCAGCTCAAGCAAAGGCAAGAGCAGAACCGTGCATCCGAGGCGTAATGGTTGCCTGCAATTGCAGAAGGCGGATTTTGATCCTGCATTCGTTTTTGATGTTGCCTTTGACGTTTGCATCCGCCTCCGCGGCCATGTTGGATGGGGGCTGCAGGGGCAGGCGCTGCGGGACCGTCCGCGGCATGGATGCCGCGGCCGAGCTTACAGGGATGTACTTGCAGCGTGTCCCGCAGCGCCTGCCCCTGCAGCCAGCCCTAAGCAGACAGGAACGCGCCGCTCTCCAATCCATCTCCCCCCGCTAGAATGTGCACATGAAAGCCCTGCACTCCCTGTTCCTCGCCGCCGCCCTGGCGCCGGCCCTGCTGTCCGTCTCCGCCCCCGCACATGCCTGGGGCGCGCAAGGCCACCGCCTTGTTGCCGAAGTCGCCGACGCCCGCCTCAGCCCCGCCGCCCGCGCCGAAGTGGACCGCCTGCTGGCCACCGAACCGGACGCCACGCTGGCCAGCATCGCGCCGTGGGCTGACCAGCTGCGCGCCAAGGACCCGGGCCTGGGCCGCCGCTCGGCCGGCTGGCACTACGTCAACATCGCCGAAGACAACTGCCACTACGAAGCACCGAAGCACTGCAAAAACGGCAACTGCATCGTCGAGGCCCTGAAGGCACAGAGCGCCATCCTCGGCGATCGCAGCCTGACCGACGGCGAGCGCCTGCAGGCGCTGAAGTTCGTCGTGCATCTGGTCGGCGACATCCACCAGCCGATGCACGCCGGCTACGCCCACGACAAGGGCGGCAACGATTTCCAGCTGCAGTTCGGCAACCGTGGTACCAACCTGCATTCGCTGTGGGACAGCGGCATGCTGAACACCCGCAAGCTGGACGATGCCGGCTATCTGCCGGTGCTGCAGAGCCAGCGCGCGCCGAAGCTGGCGCGCCAGTCCAACCCGCAGCGCGACCCGCAGACGTGGGCCGAGGCCAGCTGCCGCATTTCCATGCAAGCCGGCGTTTATCCGGCCACGCGTAAAATCGGTGACGAATACACCGAGCGCTACCGGCCGCTGGCCGAAGCGCAGCTGCGACTGGCCGGTGAGAACCTGGCGCAGTTGCTGAACCGCGTGCTCGGCACGCGCTGAGGAGCGTTCCAATGTCGGTCCAGGTTCAGTCGTTCTTCCACCGTGACAGCAACACCTTCAGCTATCTGGTCAGCGACCCGGCAAGTGGCGAGGCAGCGCTGATCGACCCGGTACTGGACTACGACCCGGATACCGACGCCAGCAGCGAAGCACCGCTGCGCGCCGTGCTGAAGGCCATCGAACAACAAGGCCTGCAGCTGCGCTGGCTGCTGGAGACGCATGCCCACGCCGATCATGTGTCGGCAGGGCGCCGGCTCAAGCACCGCTTTCCGCAGGCCACGCTGGGCATCGGCGAAGGCATCCGTGCGGTGCAGGCCACTTTTGCGCCGCGCTACGGCCTGCAGCTTCCGGCCGCCGATGAGATCTTCGATCGCCTGTTCAGCGATGGCGAGACCTTCGCTCTGGGCGAACTGCGCTGTCAGGTCATCGCCGTGCCCGGCCACACCAGCGACAGCATCGCCTATCTGATCGGCGATGCGCTGTTCACCGGCGACTCGCTGTTCATGCCCGATGGCGGCACCGCCCGCTGCGATTTCCCGGGCGGCGATGCCGCGCAGTTGTACCGCTCGATCCAGCGTCTGCTGGCCCTGCCCGATGCGACGCGTGTATTCGTCTGCCACGACTACGGCCCGGGTGGCCGCGGGTTCGCCAACGAGACCACCATCGGCGAACAGCGCGCGCACAACATCCACGTGCACGACGGCGTGGCCGAGGCGGAGTTCGTCAGCGTGCGCCAGGCCCGCGATGCGACGCTGGAAGAACCGAAGCTGATGCAGCCCGCAGTGAAGGCCAACATCCAGGGCGGGGCCTGATCCACGCCGCTGCGCCCGCCGGGCATGGCCCGGCGCTACCCCGGTCATCGCGAGCGATCATTTTCCCTGCGTGCGCACCACGTGCTGGCCCTTCACGATCTCGAAGGTAAAGGCGTATTGCAGGGTGACGGCCACCGGTTCGACACGCTCGGCGCCGCGGCAGTCACCGCGATTGGCAGGCACCTTGCCGGCCGCGAAGTGGCAGACCGCTGCGGACGAGTACTTCCACATCGCCACGGCTTCCTGCGCTGCCTGCAGCAGGGGCGCATTCTCGCCCGCAGCACCTGCCGCGCACTCCGGGCGATCGGTCAATGGCAGGCTGCGCTCGACGTCGCCGTTGGCATCAACCACCACCTGCAGGCAGATGGTGGTCGGCGCCAGTTCCGCGCGCGGGTCGCGATCGCCTACCTCCGGGTCCGGTGCCGCGTACAGTTGCGGCATCCGGTAGCCCTCGGTCGCACCCAGCGAATACACCTGCAGCTGCCCACTGCCGCCGCCCGCCTGCGGCTGCAGGCGCTGGTGACCGACATTCTCGCTGCGGGTATCGACGGTGGTCAGGCGATCCTGGGTTGCACACCCCACCAGCAGCGCCGCCATCATCAACAGCGGCGCGGACTTCACTTCGCGTCCTCGGTGTCATCCATGGCGTAGGTGATCGGAATGCGTACGGCACCGGCCACCGGCTTGCCGTTCTTCACCGCGGGACGATAGGTCCAGCTGCGCGCGGCGGCGACGGAGACGGCGTCGAACACCCCCGGATTGGTCGCACTGAGTACCCGCACATCGGTCGGATGGCCCTGTGCATCCACTTCGATGCGCAGATTGACCACGCCTACCTGGCGTTGCTCGACGGCGGACTTCGGATAGGACGGCGGCGGCATCTTGTCCACCTGGATCGGCCGGTCCAACCCCGCCTTGGCCGCATCGTCCTGCGCATGTTCGAACGGCTCGACACCGATCCGGGTGCCACCGGCCGCACCGCCCTGGCTGGCCCATGCCACCGCGCCCATGCCCACACACAACCCGACCACCAGCACCTGCCCGGACACCCACGGCAATGCCTTCCGCTTGGACTGCTTCAACATGGCGATACGCTCCTTCAACACGGGTTGGCTGCGCCAATGGCAAACCGCGGGCGCAACCGGGTGGACCAGCTGCGCCTTCAGCAGCGTGCTGGCATAGAGGCCGCGCAGCGCAGGCTGCGGACCGATGGTGCGGGCATCGCAGGCCAGTTCCTGATCGCGCAGGAAGCGGCGTGCGGCCCATGGCAGCAGCGGGTGGAACCAGAACACCACGCGCGCCAGCAGCAGAGCGCCGTTGGCCCAGTGATCGCCGTTGCGACGGTGGTTGCGCTCGTGTTGCAGGATCAGGCCCTGCTCCTGTGCACTGAACTGCTGGTCGAATGCCGGGCCGACCACGATGCGCGGCCGCCACAGGCCCACCAGCGCGGGCAGGCCGGGATCGCCGCTGGCCTGCCAGCTGCCATCGGTGCGCGGCGTCAGTGGACCCATCCGCCGTTCGAAACGGCGTTGTGCGCGCAGGTCGCGCAGCAGGCAGATGCCCGCGCCCAGCGCCCACAGCGCGAACAACAGCCCGGCCCATGAAAGCGAATGCCCGGCCACGCTATCAAGCGCACCGGGCATCACTTTCAGCGGCAGCGTGGGTACCTGCTGCAACAACGCAACCTGCGGCAACGGCAGCATCAGTGCCACCAGCAGCATCGGCAGCAGCCACCAGCTACGGTAGGCCAGCCCTGCGCCGCCCATCCGCACCAGCAACGGTCGCAGCGCCGCCAGCAACAGCACGCCCACCGCCAGCCACAGGCTGGACTGCAACAACCCGTCGAGCAGCTCATTCATGGTCCAGCTCCTGGATCAGCTTCTTCAGTTCGGCGATGTCCTGCGCGCTCAACTGGCCGCGTTCGCTGAAGTGCGCGACCAGCGGTGCCACGCGCCCTTCAAAGACACGCCCGATGAAGTCCTGGCTCTGCGCTTCCACCCATGCCTGGCGTTGCAGCAGGGGTCGATACAGGTAGCGCCGGCCATCGCGCTGGGCGGCGATCGCGCCCTTGGTCAGCAGGCGGTTGAGCAGGGTCTTGATGGTCGGTTCGGCCCAGTCGCGGTGGGCCAGCGCGGCGACCACTTCGTCGGCGCTACGCGGTGCCTTCTGCCACAGCACCTCCATCACAACGGCTTCGGCTTCGCTGATAGGGATCATGGTTTACATCCGTAATCGATTCTTCGATTACGCGCGTAATCGTCCTGCCTGTCAAGCCCCTCGACTCCGGTTTCATCCCGGCTGCGCCAGCATCGATTCCTCCCGCCCCAGGCCCCGGATGAAAGCGCTGCCCAAGAAGGATTTCCCGGTCGAGCAGGCCCGCCGCTTCCTCGAACCCGGCCCGATCGTGCTGGTCAGTACCGCCTGGCGCGGCCAGCGCAACCTGATGACGATGGGCTGGCACATGGTGATGGGCTTTTCGCCGTCGTTGGTCGCCACCTACCTCTGGAATGAAAACCACAGCCATGCCCTGGCCGTCGGCAGTGGCGAGTGCGTGATCAACGTACCCGGCGTGGAGCTGCTCGATACCGTGGTCGACATCGGCAATTGCAGCGGTCGCGAGGTCGACAAATTCGCCCGGTTCGGGCTCGACGCGTTGCCCGCACGCGAGGTCGGCGCGCCGCTGGTCGGGCAATGCCACTCGAATTTCGAATGCCGCTTGTACGACGATAGCCAGGTTGCATCGAGCAATCTGTTCATCTGGGAAATCGTGCGCGCACACGTAGCGCCACGGCCGAAGCTGCCGCGCACGGTGCACTACCGCGGCGATGGGCAGTTCATGGTGGCCGGCACCGAAGTGTCGCGTCGACGGCGGTTCAAGCCCGACATGCTGTAATGCCTGCACTCCCCACACGCAGGACCGCCCCGCATGACCGAACACCTCACCGACCTGGACGCCGCTGTCGACTGGTTGTTTGCGCGCGTGGACGGGCCGCTGCGGGTCGGGGCACCGCTGGCACTGGGCAAGCCGCACCGGCTGCTCAATGCCCTGTACGCACGCGTCGAGCACGACCCTTCGCGGCCGCTGCAGCTGTATACCGCGCTGTCGCTGAACCCGCCCAAGGCACGTGGCAACGGCCTGGAAGCGCGCTTCCTTGCACCGTTCGCGCAGCGCCATTTCGGCGACGATTTCCCGCGCCTGGCCTATGCCGATGCGATCGCGCGTGACGCGCTGCCGGCGCACGTACAGGTGGAAGAGTTCTACATGCAGTCCGGCGCCCTGCTCGGTTCACGGCAGGCGCAGTCCAGCTATACCAGCCTGAACTACACCCACGCCGCCGATGCGGTGGCGCAGCGCGCGCCGCAGGTGATCGTGCAGAAGGTGGCAATGCGGCCGGATGATCGCCGGCTTTCGCTGTCGTGCAACAACGACATCACCCAGGACACGCTGGATGCGATGACCGCGCGCGGCCTGCCGCGCCCATTGATGATCGCCGAGATCGATCCGCAGCTGCCCTATCTGGGCGGCTCGGCCACGGTGGATGTGACGTTCTTCGATCTGGTGATCACCCCCCCACCGCCGTACCCCGCGCTGTTCGGGTTGCCGAGGCAGCCGGTCGGCGACGCCGACTATGCCATCGGCCTGTATGCCAGCACGCTGGTGCGCGACGGCGGCACCCTGCAGATCGGCATCGGCACGCTGGCTGATGCACTCAGCCATGCACTGGTGCTGCGGCACACCGACAACGCGCGCTACCGCCGCGTGCTGCATGCGCTGGATCCGCAGCTGGTCAGCCACCCGCTGGTGCAGGAAATCGGTGGGCTGGACCCGTTCGAGGTGGGCCTGTACGGCTGCAGCGAGATGCTCAACGAAGGCTTCCGGCGGCTGGTGCAGACCGGGGTGATCAAGCGCAAGGTGCACGACGACCTAGCGCTGATGCAGCGCATCGAGAACGGCAGCACGTTGTCGATCGACCACGCCACCCTGGCCGCCGAGGGTGAGTACCTGCACGGCGCGTTCTACCTGGGCTCGCCGGAATTCTACGAATGGCTGCGCACGTTGCCGGAAGACGAATGCCGCGCGATCGGCATGCGCCGCATCAGCGAGATCAACCAGCTGTACGGCGGCAACGAAACGCTGGAACGCCTGCAGCGCCGCCATGCGCGCTTCTTCAACTCCTGCATGATGGCCACCGCGCTGGGCGCGGCGGTGTCGGACGCGCTGGACGATGGACGCGTGGTATCCGGTGTGGGCGGCCAATACAACTTCGTGGCGATGGCACATGCGCTGCCGGAAGCGCGCAGCGTGCTGATGTTCCGCGCCGCGCGCGATGACAAGGGCCAGCGCGCATCCAACGTGCGCTGGAACTACGGGCACACCACCATCCCCCGCCACCTGCGCGACATCTACCTCAACGAATACGGCATCGCCGACCTGCGCGGGCTGACCGACGAGGACTGCGTGCACGCAATGACCGCGATCACCGAGGCGCCGTTCCAGGATGAGCTGCTGCAGCAGGCGCAGGCCTCGCGCAAGCTGCTGGCGGTGTCCCAGCCCGACCCGCAGCGCCTGCAGCGCAATACGCCGCAGGCACTGGCCGCGGCACTGGCACCGTTCCGCGCCGATGGTAGCCTGCCCGACTATCCCTTGGGCAGCGACTTCAACGAGATCGAGCAGGTGCTGGTGAAGGCGCTGGCCTGGCTGAAGGCCAATACGCAGACGCGCGCCGACAAGCTGCGTACCGTCTGGGCAGCGCTGCGCCAACCGGCAGGCGACGGCGATGCGGTGTACCTGCAGCGCATGGGCCTTCAGGCGCCGAAGGATTTCGCAGAGCGTCTGGATGCGCGACTGCTGCGCTTGGCACTGGCGCGCACTGCCTGAAAAAAGGGGACGGAGGGGATCAAGTCGTATGTGCACATGCGACTTGATCCCCTCTGTCCCCTTTTTCTCATCCACGCATGGCGCGGATCTACCGCTCTATCCTCACTGCATCCTCAAGATACAGGCGGGCAATAGGCGGATGTGCTCGATGCTCGACCTGCCACAGGTCATATGCCGCCTGCATCGCCAGCCACATGCGAGCATTGCCCAGACCTGCAAGCTCAAGGCGGAATGCGAGTTCTGCGGAAATGCCGGCGTGCCCGTTGATGATCGTCGACAGCTGGCCGCGCGAATAGCCGAGATGCTGTGCCAGCGCACTGATCGACATACTGATCGCCGGCAGGATATCTTCGCGCAGCGATTCCCCGGGATGCGGCGGATCATGCAACGGCATCGAGCAGACTCCTAGTGGTAATCAAGGTAATCGACCAGTTCGACGTCGAGCCCACGAAAGCGGAACACCAATCGCCAACTCGCCGAGACACTTACCGCCCAGTAGCCGCTATAGCTCCCGCGCAGGGGGTGCAGGCGATTTCCGGGCAGCCCCATGTCCCCAGGCAGACGGGCCTGATCCAGCTGCAGAAGCAAACGCCGCAATCGAGCCACATGATCGGCACGGACTCCGGAAATGTCGCCCCGCTGATAGAGCGCCTTCAGGCCTTTATGCCTGAAGCTGACGATCATGCGACGCCAGTGTAAGGCATCACCTTACACCCCGCAAATCCACCGTGGTTTCTGCGCCGTGCGTCTTGTCCATGACTACTTCTGAGGGTGCCTCGGCCGGCCGGCCCTCCTTTTCGCAGAGAACGCAGATCAGATGAAGAGGCCAACGCGACAGCAGCACCGCAGGGCGGAACGGGCCGAGCAGAGGAAAAGAGGACGGAGGGGATCAAGTCGTGTGTGCACATGCGACTTGATCCCCTCCGTCTCCTTTTTTGGTCTGGAGAACGGGAAAGGCCGGCGTGCGCCGGCCTTTCCTTCATTGCACCGCGAAGCGGCTTACAGCGACTTGGCCGCTTCCACCACGTGGGCGGTGGTGATGCCGAAGTGCTTGTACAGCTGATCGGCCGGCGCCGAGGCACCGAAGGTGTCGATACCGACCACAGCACCGTCCAGGCCGACGAACTGGCGCCAGAAACCGGTGACGCCGGCTTCCACCGCCACGCGCTTGCGCACGGCATTTGGCAGCACCGATTCACGGTAGGCCGCATCCTGGCGCAGGAACACGTCGGTGGACGGCATCGAGACCACGCGGGTCTTGATACCGGCCGCGTCCAGCTGGGCCTTGGCTTCGGTGGCCAGCGAGACTTCCGAGCCCGTGGCGATCAGGATCACGTCCGGGGTACCAGCAGCATCGGCCAGCACATAACCGCCGCGCTCGATCTGGGCAATCTGCTCGGCGCTGCGCGGCTGGTGCGGCAGGTTCTGGCGGCTGAACACCAGGCAGCTCGGGCCGTCCTGGCGGGTGATCGCAGCCTTCCAGCTCACCGCCGACTCGACCGCATCGCACGGACGCCACACGTCGTTGTTCGGGATGTAGCGCAGCGAAGCCAGGTGCTCCACCGGCTGGTGGGTCGGGCCGTCTTCGCCCAGGCCGATCGAGTCGTGGGTGTAGACGTGGATGGCGTGGGCCGGGATCAGCGCGCTCATGCGCACGCCGTTGCGGGCGTAGTCGCTGAACACCAGGAAGGTGGCGTCGAACGGAATGAAGCCACCGTGCAGGGCCAGGCCATTGGCAATGGCGGTCATGCCGAACTCGCGCACGCCGTAGTACACGTAGTTGGCGTTGGCGTCGTCGCTGGCAACGGACTTGCTGCCCTTCCACAGGGTCAGGTTGGAGTGCGCCAAGTCGGCCGAGCCGCCGACGATTTCCGGCAGCAGCGGAGCATAGGCTTCAATGGCCAGCTGCGAGGCCTTGCGCGAGGCGATCGTCGGGCCTTCAGCCGCCACCTGGGCGATGTAGGCATCGGCCTTGGCAACGAAGTCGGCCGGCAGTTCGCCGTGCGAACGACGGGTCAGTTCGGCGGCCTCGCCCGGGTACTGGCTGGCGTACTTGTCGAACAGCTGTTCCCACTCGGCCTGGCGCAGGGTGCCGGCGCCGTTGGCACGCCAGCCGTCGTAGATCGCCTGCGGAATCTCGAACGGGCCGTATTCCCAGCCCAGCTGCTTGCGGGTGGCTTCCAGTTCGTCCTTGCCCAGCGGTGCGCCGTGGCTGGATTCCTTGCCCGCCTTGTTCGGCGAACCAAAACCAATGGTGGTGCGGCAGCAGATCAGTGTCGGCTTGTCGCTCTGCGACAGCGCGGCCTCGATGCCGGCCTTGATGCTCTCCGGGTCATGACCATCGACATCGCGCACCACGTTCCAGCCATAGGCCTCGAAACGCTCCGGGGTGTTGTCGGTGAACCAGCCTTCGACGTTGCCGTCGATGGAGATATGGTTGTTGTCCCAGAAGCAGACCAGCTTGTGCAGGCCCCAGGTGCCGGCCAGCGAAGCGGCCTCATGCGACACGCCTTCCATCAGGCAGCCGTCGCCCATGAACACCCAGGTGCGGTGGTCGACCACTTCCAGCTCCGGACGGTTGAAGCGCTGTGCCAGCAGCTTCTCGGCCAGGGCGAAGCCCACGGCATTGGCAAAGCCCTGGCCAAGCGGACCGGTGGTGGTTTCCACGCCCGGGGTCTCGTGGCGCTCCGGGTGGCCGGCGGTGTGGCTGCCCAGCTGGCGGAACAGCTTGAGCTGCTCGATCGGCAGGTCGTAACCGCTCAGGTGCAGCAGCGCGTACTGCAGCATCGAACCATGGCCGTTGGACAGCACGAAACGGTCGCGGTTGAACCAGTGCGGGTTGCTCGGGTTATGGCGGAGGTAGTCGTTCCAGAGGACTTCGGCGATGTCGGCCATGCCCATGGGCATGCCGGGGTGGCCGGACTTTGCGGTTTCAACCGCATCGGCGGCAAGGAAGCGGATGGCGTTGGCCAACTGGCGACGGGTAGGCTGCGTCATGGTTCTGTCGGAATCGGGAGGCGGCCGCGGACGTGCGGGCGGCCTATTGTCCCATAGTCGCCGGGCCGGGGGTCGGTTCACCGTGCCCGGCAGTGCCGGCCGCTGGCCGCCAACTGCGCAGAATCCGATGAAGATCATGAAGTTGCCGGCCAGCGGCCGGCACTACCGCCCCCGGAGTCCGGGGGCGGGAATCCGGACTCAGTCCTGCTGCGGGCCCAGCGCCGGGCCATCGTGGCCTTCGCCCTTGGCCACCAGCGTGGTCAGGGCCAGGTCGCCAGTCACGTTCAGCGCGGTACGGCACATGTCCAGGAAGTGGTTCACGCCCAGGATCAGGCCGATGCCGAGCGGGTTCACGCCCACCATCGCGCAGATCATCGCCACCACCGGCAGCGAGCCCGACGGCACGCCGGCGGTTCCGATGCCACCGAGGATGCAGACCGCCATCACCATGATCTGCTGGCCGATGCTCAGGTCCACGCCGAAGAACTGGGCCAGGAAGATCACCGTCACGCCCTCGAACAGCGCGGTGCCGTTCTGGTTGGCGGTGGCGCCCACGGTCAGCACGAAGCGCGACACGCGCTGCGGCAGGCCCATCTGGTCGGCCACGCGCAGTGCGGTCGGCAGGGTGGCGTTGCTGGAAGCGGTGGAGAACGCCATCACCGTCGCTTCCTGGGTATCGCGGAAGAACGACAGCGGCGAACGGCCGGACAGCCACACGGCCGTACCGTAGGTCACCACCATGTGCAGGCCGAGTGCCAGCACCACCACGCCCACGTAGGCGCCCAGGCGGATGATCAGTTCGAAGCCGAACAGCGCGGCCAGATTGAACATGAAGCAGGCCACCGCATACGGGGCCAGGCGGATGACCAGGTTGATCAGGGTCATCGAGATTTCGAATACGCCTTCGATGGCACGGCGCAGCGGGGCGACCTTCTCGTCGTCGGTCAACACCATGCCGATGCCGAACATCAGCGCGAAGAACATCAGCGACAGGATCGCGCCGTTGTCAGACGCGGCCTGCAGCACGTTGCTCGGCACGATCGACAACAGCATGTCCATGCCCTTCGGCGTGCCATGGATGCCGGCAACGATTTCCTTGCTGCGCTCTGCGTTCTCCGACAGCATCATCGCGGCCACCTGCGGATCCACGCCGGCGCCCGGCTTGAGCAGGTTGACCAGCACCAGGCCGATGCCCACGGCAATGCCGGACAGCAGCACGGTATAGGCCAGGGTCTTCCAGCCGATGCGGCCAAGGGCGCGGATGTCGCCCATCTCCGACACGCCCATGATCAGCGCCGAGAAGATCAGCGGCACGATCAGCATGAAGATCAGGTTGAGGAACAGGCCCGAAGCCGGGGTGGTGACGTAGTCCATTACCCACTTGGCACCGGCCTGCAGACCTTCGACGCTGCCGCCCAGGGCGTGCACGATCAATCCCAGGACCAGGCCGATCGCAAAGCCGATGCCCATCTTCCAATGCAGGGGCAACTTCTTCTTGTCGGCAGCAGCTGCTGTCATGCGCGGGTTTCCTCGAAAAATGAATGCACTCTAACAAAGCGCGCAAGCGGCGCCGGTTCAGGTTCGCCGCAGCGGGTACAGCGGCGGCAGCCCAGTGTTGGCGGCGTCGACAACGCTCGACCAGTGCGGTCCGTCACGGAAGACCTCGCGCAGGCGCGTACGCAAGGTCGCCAGATCACCCTGCCCGCCCCAACGGGCCTGCTGCAGATCCTGCAGCACCTGCCGCTGGGCCGGGTCATCGAGCCGCGCGATGACCTGCTCGATGCGGTCAACGCCGGCCATCGCACACAGGTGTGCTTCCACCTGGTCGAACCCTTCGCCATCCAAGGCGCGGCGCAGTTCGGCCACGCCGGCACGCCCCGTCGCCACAGCCGGCACGGCGCCCTTGCTCGCTACAGGCGGCGCCACGCGCGGGCGACGGCCACGCTGCCAGCCCCACAACAGCGTCAGCAGCCACAGCAAGGCCAGGCCAATGGCGGCGCCCATCCACGGCCATGGACGCTCGGCAAGGCCGCTGGCACGCGGATCGGTGGCCGCGATGCGGCTGTCCTGGCCATCGGCCCCCGGCAGCGCAGCCTGGGTATCGATCGGCGGCAGCGGCGCAGGTGAAGCACTGCCACCGCCATTAGCGGCCGCCACGGCCAAGGTCAGGTCCGGGAGCGTTGCTTCCTGCGCCTTGCCATTGCGCACGTCCCACCACGGCAGGCGCGGCCCCGGCACCACCAGCGAACCCGGCTGGCGCGGCACGATCGAATAGCGGCGGGTGATCTTCAGGCGCGGCGTGCTGCCGTTGAAGCTCTCTTCGTACTGTGCGGGTTCGGCGAACACCTGTGCGGCGTTGCCGACATCGGGCACCGGCAGGTCGGTGAACTGCGCGCGGGTGGCACCTTCGGCAATCGCCTCGACCACCACGTTGGCCGCCTCACCGGCATGGGCGCGGGCCGGTGCACTGATGTAGCGCAGCTGCAGGCCCTGAAGCGGCAACCATGGCTGCGGCGCCTGCGCCGGCTGTGCCTGTACCTGCAACGTGCGGTCGGCGCCGGTGGCATTCATGCGCCCGTCGCCGCCGCCGAAGAAATCGTCGAAGAAGCCACCGGCACTGCGCCCACTGAAGCGCGCACCGGCCAGCCGGAGTGCACCGCTGCGCTCGGGAACAAGCAGGAAGCGCCGCTCGACCACGTTGTAGCGACGGCCATTGACCTGCCGCACATCGGTGCGGTCATCCCCCACCCGCTGCAACGACGCGCCTGCCGGGGTATCCAGCACCAGTTCGCCGGACGCCAGCTGCGAGGCGAAATATAGCCGCACCACCACGCCCACGCTCTGCTGCACGTACGGCGTCTCGTCATCGACAACGGTTTCGATGAAGGCCACCGCGTTGCTGTCGGGGCCGGCCACGGCAGCGGCATCCACTTGAAGGGTCAGCGGCGCGGTACGTGCACTGCCCACCTGCAGACCCGGCACCACCAGTGCACCGCTGCGCCGTGGGGAGAGTGCCACGCCATACAGAGTGCGCTGCTGCATGCTGCCATTGCGCCACTCCACCTGGCGGCTGCTGGTCTGGCCGCTGAGATTGAAGTCGGTACGCAACGGCGTGAAGTCCGGCGTGCCCTGGTCGCTCTCGACATTGAGCATGACCGTGTCACCCAACGCGATGCGGTCGCGGTCCAGCCACGCGCGCGGCTGCGCCCAGGCCAGCAGCGGCAGCCACAGCAGCAACGCCGCCAGTACCTGTCGGGGCCAGTGCCTGTGCATGTTGATCGCCCGCGTCATCGCCCTTCCCTCTTCCTGCGTTCGTTTTCCAGCTGGAACTTGGCCCGCAGCAATGCACCCGGATCATCCGGCACGCGTCGCATCCACGCCTCCACCGCCTGTTGCTCCTCGCGCTGGCGCGCAGTGCTGCCGTCGCTGCCGGGCACGGGCTTGCCGTCCTGTTCGCCCTTGCCCTCACGTGCCTGCTGCATTGCCCGTTGCATGCGCTGGCGCTGCTGCTCATCGGCCCGGGCCTGTGCCTTGGCATCCTCCACCTGTGGTGGCGCCGGCTGTCCATCGCGGCCGCGCTCGCCGGGCTGCGGGCTCGACGGGTTCTTGTCGTCACCGGGCTTGGGCTGCCCCTGCTGGCCCGACTGCGGCTGGCCTTGGCCAGGATCCTGCTGGCCCTGCTGCGGCTTCTGGCCCTGCGGATTCTGCTGCCCCTGGCCGTTCTGCGGTGGCTTCTGCTGCCCGTTCTGCGGTGGTTTCTGCTGATCCTGGCCTTTGCCACCGGACTGCTTGCGCTTGCGCGCGGCATCGACCACGGCACGGTTGGCGACCGCATCGGCCATGCCGGGATGCAGCGCCAGCGCGCGGTCGTAGGCGGCAATGGCTTCGTCGTAGTGGCCCTGGCGGGCCAGTGCATTGGCCAGGTTGTACCAGCCCGCATCGCTGTCGATGCCCTCGAACTGCTTGCGGGCACCGGCGAAATCGCCATTGCGGTACGCCTGCGCACCTTCGGCCAAGCGCTGGTGCTGCACCTGGTCGGCGCGCTTCCACAGCGTGCCCTGCGCTGGTGATGCGGCGGGCGCGGCAGGCGCCTGCGCCTGCACGTCGCTC
Source organism: Stenotrophomonas sp. GD03958 (assembly GCF_029839005.1). NCBI lineage: Bacteria > Pseudomonadati > Pseudomonadota > Gammaproteobacteria > Lysobacterales > Lysobacteraceae > Stenotrophomonas > Stenotrophomonas sp. GD03958. Next base: position 20,187 of record NZ_JAOBZT010000030.1, read on the forward strand.
ATCCATGGCAGCAAGCCCACCGCCAGCACTGCCACCAGCAGCGCGCGGCGGCGGAAGGCCAGCAACGCCAGCAGCATCACCGGTGGCAGCAGCCAGAACCCTTCATCACGCCATTGCTTGCCCTCGCCCGGCCGCTGCGCTGCAGTGCCTTGGCGTGCATCCAGTACGCCCAGTGCGCGCAGATCACTGGCATCGGCGGCGATGCGGGCATAGCGGCCACCTCCCGCGGTGGCCACGGCACGCAGGCTGCCTTCGTCCAGCGCAGCCTGGCGGATCTGCCCACTGCCATCCCGGTACGCCGCCCCGGCGGGGGTGCCCAGGCCCAGTACCGACACCTGCAGGCCCAGGCTGCGCGCCTGCGCTGCGGCCAGTGCCGCTTCATCATCGGCGTGATCGCTGACCAGCAGGATCTGCCCCCGCAGCGCCCCGATCTGGCGCATCAACCGCGTTGCCCAGTCGATGCCGCGGTCGGCACGCTGGCCGTCACGTGGCATCACATCCGGCGACAACGAGTCTAGATACAGCGCCACATTGCTGCCGTCGTCGGTCAGCGGCGCCACGGTGTAGGCGTCCTCGGCGTAGACCACCAGGCCCACCTGTCCGCCCTGGCGGGCACGCAGCAGCTCACCCACTTTCGCCCGCGCCTGCAGCAGGCGCGACGGCGGCAGGTCGGTGGCATTGATCCGGCTGGATAGATCCAGCACCACCAGCAGCGGCGCGCTGGCCTGGAACATCGGCTGTGCCTGCTGGCGCCAACTTGGCCCGGCCATGGCCAGCGAGGCCAGCGTCCAGCCCAGCAGGACGGCCCAGGGCAGGCGTACGCGGCGGCGCGTGCCCGCGGCCAGCAGATGCGGCAACAGGTGGGCATCCACCGCTGTTCGCCACACATCGCTGCGCCGCTGCCGGTACAGCGCCAGTGCAAGGATGACCGGCAAAGCCAGCAAGGCCCACAGCCATTCGGGGCGCAGGAAGTGCAGCGCATTCCAATCGGGAAGATTCGAAGCAAACGCGATCATCGGCGACGCTCCGGCCACAGCCACGCCAGCACGCCCAGCAGCAACGCCAGGCCCAACGGCCAGGCATAGAGCTCCTCGCGCGGGCGCAGGCTCGGCCCCTTCGCGGCGATCGGCTCCAGCCGGTCCAGTTCAGCGTAGATCCCGGCCAGCTGCGCGGTGTCACGCGCGCGGAAGAACTGGCCACCGGTCATGCTGGCAATCTTCTTCAACGTGGCCTCGTCGACCGGGTCCTGATCGGCGGAGATGGGAATGCCGAACAGGCGCATGCTGCCATCGCCACCAAATGCGACGGTGTGGATGCGCACGCCCTCGGCGCGGGCCACCTCCGCCGCGCGCAGCGGTTCCAGCACGCCGGCGTTGCTGACGCCGTCGGTCAGCAGGATCAATACGCGCTGGCCTTCGGGTTGGCTGCGCAGGCGCTTCACCGCCAGGCCGATGGCATCACCGATGGCCGTCTCGCGACCCGCCAGGCCAACCACGCTGTCGCGCAGCTGGTCGCGCACGCTGGCCAGATCGGCCGTCAGCGGCGTAAGCGTGTAAGCGCGGTCGCCGAAGATCAGCAGGCCGATGCGGTCGCCGGCACGACGATCGAGGAAGTCGGCCAACACGGCCTTGGCTGCGGTCAGGCGATCCACCGCCTGTCCACCCAGCACCATGTCGCCCTCGCCCATGCTGCCGGACACGTCCATCGCCAGCATCATCTGCCGGCCCTGCTGCGGCGGGGTGATTGCTTCGCCCAGCTGTTGCGGGCGTGCCAGTGCGACGCACAGCGCGCACCAGCCCAGCCACAACAGCAGCGTACGCAGCCACGACACATCGACGCGGCCGCCACCGGCCAGCGCTTCCAGTTCCGTCGCCGCATAGGGCACACGCAGTGCTGCGCCGGGATCGGCACGACGCTTCCACCAGCGCATCAGCAACGGCAACGGCAGCGCCAGCAGGGCCAGCGGCCACGCCAGCTGCAGCTCCGGCCACGGCCAGTAACTTGCCAGCAGGTTCATCGGCGCCGCTCCAGCAGCATGGCCAGATAGCGCTCGCGCGCCCAGCTGCGCAGCGCCGCCACATCGTTGGCGTCCACGCGTGGGCGATAGGCCCCTTCGGCCAGCAGGCTGCGACGCGCCGCGGGCAGCGTGCCTTCCGGATCCACGCGCTGCCACCAGGCATCATCGCGCAGGGATTCACTGCCGGGCTGTGCCTGGCGCGCGGCGCGACGCAGCAGCCCTGCAATCGCCGCCAGTTCTGCAGCAGCATCGCCGGTGGTTGCCAACTCCTGATCGAACAGCTGCAACCAGCGTTGGCAGCGTCGGCGGCGCTGCCACCACACGAAGGCCATCGCCGCCAGCAACAGCAGCACCACGCCGCCGATCATCAGATAGCCCGGTGCCGGTGGCCACCACGATGGGGCCGGCGGCAGCTGCACATCGCGCAGCGGCAGGTTCGCGCTCATGCCGGCGCCTCGGTGGGCGATGGTGCCAGCCAGGCATCGCTGGGCGCATCGGTGGACAGCACCTGTACATCGACGCGGCGCGCTCCCAGCTGGCGCCGCAGCTCCTGCAGCGGTTCGACGAAGTGGGCCTGCCAATGCGCCTGCACCTCGCTGCGCCGCAGGTCCAGGCCGATGCGCTGCTGCAGGGTCTGGAACTGCAGCGCAGCCGATGGAGGCTGCAGTTCCAATGGATCGACCAGCAGCACCAGGCTGAGGTCATGGTGCTGGGCCAGCACACTCCAGCGCGCAGGCGGAATACGGATGGCCTGCTGCGGGTCGGCCAGCACCAGCACGCGTGCACCCGGGCGCAGGACGCGACCGGCATGGTCCAGCGCGCGCTCCAGGCCAAGGTCATCGGCCGGGGGCTGCGCATACCACCGGGTGAGCGCATCCAGCACGCGCAGCACGCCGCGCGGGCCACCTGCCGGTGCGATCGGTGGTTCACGGTCGCTGCCACGCAGGGCGCCGATGCGATCACCACGACGCTGTGCCGACCACGCGGCGACAGCACCGGCACGTGCGGCCTGCACCGATTTGAAGCGCACGCGGGTGCCGAAGTACAGGGCCGGCGAGGTATCGGCCACGATCAGGCTGACCCGCTCGCGTTCGGCCTGGAACAGTTTGGTGTGGGCACGACCGGTGCGTGCGGTCACCCGCCAGTCGATATGGCGCGCATCATCACCGGCCACGTACTCGCGTGACTCGGCATACTCCATGCCACGCCCACGCAGCGGCGCCGGCGCCTGCCCCGCGTTGCCGGCGCGGCCACGGCGTGGCGGCGGCGGTCGCTGTGCAAGGCGGCGCAGCGCTACCAGTTCGGCCAGCTGCGGGCGCAGCCCGTCACCGTCGCTGACGGAAGAGGCGTGGTGCAGGGATGGATCGGCCATGCGCAGGCTCAGGGTGCCGGCACGCGTGCCAGCAGTTCCTGCACCAGGCGTTCGCCGTCCCAGCCTTCGGCGGTGGCTTCGTAGCTGGGCAGTACGCGATGGCGCAGCACGTCGGCGGCAACCGCTCGCACGTCATCGGGCGTGACGAAGTCGCGGCCGGCCAACCAGGCGCGCGCACGTGCGCAGCGTTCCAGCGCGATGGAACCGCGCGGGCTGGCGCCCCAGGCAATGCGGCGGCCCAGGCCAGCGTCATAGCGCGACGGATCACGCGAGGCCAGCACCAGCTCGATCAGGTAGCGTTCCAGCGCCGGCGCCATGTGCAGGTCCAGCACTTCGCGGCGGGCATCGAACACATCCTGCATCGGCAGCTTTTCCGCCGCCGGTGCGGCTTCGCCCAGCGCGCCACGGGCGCGGTCGCGGGCCAGCCGAAGGATCTCCGATTCGGCGGCCTGGTCCGGGTAGCCGATGCGTACATGCATCAGGAACCGGTCCAGCTGTGCTTCGGGCAGCGGGAAGGTGCCTTCCTGCTCGATCGGGTTCTGCGTGGCCATCACCAGGAACAGCGGCGGCAGCGCGTAGGTGTGGCGGCCAACGGTGACCTGGCGCTCGCCCATCGCTTCCAGCAGCGCCGACTGCACCTTGGCCGGCGCGCGGTTGATTTCATCGGCCAGCAGGATCGGGTGGAAGATCGGGCCGGGTACGAATTCGAAGCGGCCCTCCTGCGGGCGCCAGATCTCGGTGCCGGTCAGGTCGGCCGGCAACAGGTCCGGAGTGAACTGCACGCGGGCGAAATCCGCCTCCAGGCGCGAGGCCAGCGCACGGATCGCCGTGGTCTTGGCCAGGCCCGGAGCGCCTTCCACCAACAGGTGGCCATCGGCCAGCAGCGCGATCAGCAGGCGTTCGACCAGTGCCGCCTGGCCGACGATCTCGGCCGACAGGGCATCGCGCAGCTGGGTGAAGGCGCCATGCAGGCGGGAGGCGGCCGGCGCGGGCGGCGGCGAGACGGTTTCGGGCATCGGCGGTGGCAGGTTCATGGGGGCCTTTGACCGGCGCGGGACGGCACGGGTTCCCGACATCATCGCAGGGTGCCTTGCGATTGGCATCAAGAAAGGATGAACAGCGTCCACGCATGACGTGGATCTACTGGACATGGGCGTCGTGGATCTACGGGTGGAAACGCAGAAGGGCCGCGCATGGCGGCCCTTCTGCGTTGCGCGGGTGGCGCGGGTTCAGTTCTGCTTGGCCACGCGCAGCACCTTCGGCGTGACGAACACCAGCAGCTCGGCCTTGTCCTTGTTGCGGCCGCGCTTCTTGAACAGGTTGCCCAGGAACGGCACGTCGCCCAGGAACGGCACCTTGCTGATGCTGCTGCGGTCGGTGAACTCGTACACGCCACCGATGACCACGGTCTGCCCATCCTCGACCAGTACCGCGGTGTTGACCTCGCGGCGGTTGATCGACGGCACCGTGCCGTAGCCCTGCAGTTCGATCAGGCGGTCGACTTCATCCTTCTTCACCTGCATGTTGAGGAACACGCGGTTGTCGTTGGTGATGGTCGGGGTCACCCGCAGTTCCAGCACCACTTCCTTGAACTGCACGTTCGGTGTGGAGCCGGCGCCACCGGCAGCACCGGTGCCGCTGATGGTGACGTAGCCGATTTCCTTGCCTTGCTTGATCATCGCCTCGCGCTGGTTGGTGGTAACCACGCGCGGGTTGGAGATCACCTCACCTCGCGACTCTTCCTGCATGGCCGACAGCTCCACGTCCAGCAGGTAGCCTGCGTTGAGGATCGACAGCGCCAGCGAGCCAGGGTTGTTGGCTGCGGCCACCGGCAGGTTCCAGTTCAGGCCGCGCTTGATGGTCGGGCCGCTGGGAATCGGCGCCGGGCCGACGCTGCCGCCGGCCTGCCACTCACGAATCGCCTTGGCGTTGGCCTGCGCCGTATCGACCTGCGACTTGCGGGTTTCGGCATTGGCATCCAGGCTGCCGCTGAAGTACACGTTGTCGCGGCTGCCGCTGATGCCGAACTTCGCACCCAGCTCGCGGGCGAAGGTATCGGTAGCGATGACGATACGGCTTTCGATCAGCACCTGGTCAACCGGACGGTCGATCACACCGATCAGCTCACGCATGCGCGCGATCTTCTTCGGGATGTCGCTGATCATCAGCGTGTTGGTGCGCTCGTCGGCCACGATACGGCCGCGCGAGGACAGGAAACCACTGTCTTCCTGCGACGAACCGCCGCCACCGCCATTGCCGCCACCACCACCGCCACCGATGCCCTTGGCCTCGGTCAGCGCTTTGAAGATCTGCGTGGCGCTGTGGTAGTTGATCTGGACGTAATCGGTGACCAGGTCTTCGCGGTTCTCGATGGCGATGCGCGCGTCTTCCTTCTCCTGCTCGAACTTGGCCAGCTCAGCCTGCGGAGCGACCCAGATGACGCTGCCATCGCGACGCTTGTCCAGGCCCTTGGCGCGCAGCACGATGTCCAGCGCCTGGTCCCACGGCACGTTGACCAGGCGCAAGGTCACATTGCCCTGTACCGAATCGGAGGCCACCACGTTGAGATTGGATTCCTCGGCGATCAACTGCAGCACGGTGCGCACCGGCACGTCCTGGAAGTTGAAGGTCACCGGCTTGCCGGTGAAGCCACGCTGCCCCACCGCCTTGGCGGCCTGGGTGACGCTGCCGGCGGTGACCGCGCCCACCGCAGCGGGCGCCTGCCGCGGGCTGATCTCCACCACGTACTCGTTGCCGCTCTGGTAGGCCAGCGACTCCACCGCGCCACCGGTACTGAGCACCAGCTGCGTACCGGCACCGGACGGCTTGGCGTCGATGCGCTGCACCGGTGTGGCAAAGTCGGTGACGTTCATCGGCTTCTGCAGGTTGGCCGGCAGCCGAGCGTTACCGACATCGACCACCACGCTGTTGCCCTGCGTACGCAGATCCGGCACCGCGCCCTGGCCGTCGAACTGGACGATCAGGCGCCCGGCGCCATCATCGCCGCGCTTGAAATCGATCTTGGCCACCGACAGGCCGGCCGGCGCTGCCGCCGGAGCCACGGTGGCGCCCACCGGCTTCTCGGCCGGTGCGGCGGCCAGCGCCGGAGCGCAGGCCAGCATCAGCGCGACTCCCAACGCGCTGACACGGTTCAAGGTAGAGCGCCGGATGGGACGCAGCCCCTTGGCTTGGTGAAAGGTCATCGTGCTATCCCCAGTAAACGATCATTGATCTTCAAGCGAGAGCGTTGCCGGCCGTTCCAGCCAGCCGCCCGCGCCATCCGGCACCAGTTCGATCAGCTCCACGTGGTCTTCGAAGACCGCCGTGACCCGCCCGTCGCTCTGCCCCAGGTACCCACCCCGGCGTACCCGGTAGGTCACCTTGTCCGGCCCCATCACCAGCGCCACGGTGGCGGCGCCGGTGCCGATGGTACCGACCATGTCCAGTGCATCCAGCGGGAAGCCTTCCAACGGCTCCTTGCGCCGGTTCGGATCCGGACGCAATCCGCCATTCCCCTGCTGCGGATTGGTCCAGGCATCGGTGAACGGATCGCGCAGGCCCTGTGCGGAGTATTCGAAGGTTTCGAACTGCTGCATCACCGGCAGCGGCTCCAGCGGCTGCGCCGGTCGTGCACGCTCGCCTTCCACCCACTTTTCAAGATTCGGCGCATCACCCGGCGTGCTGGTCACGCCGCGGCCGCACGCGGCCAGCATCAGCACGACGGCTGCCATCCCACAACGCGCAAAGAGGGAACGGATCACTTCTTCTCCTCCTTGCCGGCGTCAGCCGCCTGCTGTGCCTGCACCTCGGTCTCATCCAGATAGCGATAGGTCTTGACCGTGCCGGACAGTTCCAGCGCACCGCTGCGGGCGTTGCCGGTGGCCTTGTCCTTGGGCTTGAGGTTGATGTCGTGCATGGTCAGGATGACCACGCGCGGCAGCGACGCCACGCCACTGACGAAAGCACCGAACTGGTGGTAACTGCCCACCATGCGCAGCTTGATCGGCTTTTCGGCGTAGAACTCCTTGACCTGCTCCTGCTCCGGCTCGAACAGCTCGTTGGTCAGGCCGCTGGACAACGCCGTCTGCGAGATGTCGATGATCAGGTCAGGCATTTCGGTCTTGCTGGGCAGCTGCCGCAGCATCTGCTGCAGCACCTGTTCCATCTGTGCCAGCTGCTGCTTCAGCGGCGCCAGGTTCACCGCGCGTTCCTGCTGCTTGGTGAACTCGGCACGCAGGTCGACTTCCTTCGATTCCAGGCCGGCCAGTTCCTCGCGCTTGCCACTGATCAGCAGCATCCACGCAACGAACATGATCACCAGCGCCAACAGCGAGCAGAAGACGATCTTGGCCTTCTGCGGCCAGTTGCCGATGTCGTTGAAATCCAGGTTCTTCAGATCGATTTTCTGGCTCATGCGCGATCCCCCTGCAGCGGGGCGTTGAAGGCCTGCGGCGGCTGCGCCAGGCGGCTGCCCTCGGGCTTCGGCGCAGGCTTGGCAGCCGGGGCTGCCGGCGGGTTCGGCGCGGCCGGGGTGGCAGCAGGTGCGTTGACCGGAGCGGCGGCGGGGGCAGCCGGAGCAGCAGCGGTCTGGCCTGCGGCCGGTGCAGCAGGCGCCGCTGCATCCGGGCCGGCGGCAAGCGGTGCCACAGCGGGCGGCGCCGGCGTTGCCACCGAACCATCGGCGTTGAGGCCTGGCGTAGCGGCCACTTCCTCACTCTGCGCCGGCAGCTTCACCTTGACCACGAACACGTAGGGCAGCGCCTTGATGTCCGCAACCGGGCCGGTCTTGCCGTCCTTGTCCTTCTCGGGGTCACGCGCTTCGATGATCGACAGTTCCGGGTTGGTCATCCAGCCGGACGTTTCCAGGTTGCGCATGTACGCCGAAACACGGGCGTTGGACTGGGTGCGCCCTTCCAGGGTCAGCACGTCGCCTTCCTGCTTCAGCGCGGTCAGCACCAGGCCATCGGGAATCGTGCGCACCAGCGCATCGAACAGGTGCACCATCTGCGAGCGCTTGGCCTGCAGTTCCTCAATGACCTTCTTGCGGGCCAGCAGGCGTTCCTTCTGCGCGTCGAGGCGGTCGATCTCCTTGTTCTGTTCCTTGACCTTTTCGATCTCGGCTTCCAGATAGGCGTTGCGGTCCATCTGGCCGCTCACCTGGCGGTCGTAATAGAACCAGATCACCAGCGACAGCAGCAGGCCACCGATCGCGGCCATGCCCAGCATTGCGTAGAACTCGCGCTGGCGTTGCTTGCGCCGCTCGGCGCGCCAGGGCAATAGATTGATGCGTGCCATCAGTCGAAGCTCCTCAGCGCCAGACCGGTGGCGATCATCAGCGCGGGGGCATCCTGGGCCAGCGCATGTGCGTTCACCTTCGGCCCCAGGGTCATCTGCGCCAGCGGGTTGGCGACCACGGTCGGCACGCCCAGCTGTTCCTCGACCATTTCCGGCAGGCCGCCGAGCACGGCGCAGCCGCCGGCCAGCACGATGTGGTCAACGCGGTTGAACTCGCTGCCTGCATAGAAGAACTGCAGCAGGCGGCTGATCTGCTGGACCGTGGCTTCCTTGAACGGCTCCAGCACTTCCATCTCGTAGCTTTCCGGCAGCCCGCCCTGGCGCTTGGCCAGGCCGGCCTCCTCGTAGCTCAGGCCGTAACGGCGCATGATCTCGTCGGTCAGCTGCTTGCCACCGAACACCTGTTCGCGGCTGTACAGGCTGCGGCCGCCGCGCAGGACATTGAGCGTGGTCATGGTGGCGCCGATGTCCACGAGCGCGACCACGCCGTCGATGGACACCGGCAGCTCGCTGGCGACCAGGGCGTAGGCGTTCTCGACCGCGAAGGCCTCCACGTCCATCACCTTGGCCTGCAGGCCACCCAGTTCCAGGGCCGACTGGCGCAGTTCCACGTTCTCCGAACGCGACGCGGCCAGCAGCACCTGGACCATCTCCGGGTTGTTCGGGATCGCCCCGATCACCTCGAAGTCCAGGTTCACTTCCTCGATCGGGTACGGAATGTAGTTGACCGCTTCCAGCTCGATCTGGGCTTCCATGTCGTTCTCGTCGAGCTCGGCCGGCATCGGGATCACCTTGGTGATCACCGCCGAACCGGCAACGGCGGCAGCGGCCAGCTTGGCCTTGCTCCCCGAGCGGTTCATCGCGCGGCGGATGGCCTCACCTACGGCCTCCACTTCCACGATGTTCTTTTCCACCACCGCATTCGGCGGAAGAGGTTCCACAGCGTAGTGTTCCACGCGAAAACGGTTGCCACTGCGGGACAGCTGCAAAAGCTTTACCGCAGTCGAACTGATGTCGACGCCTACGAGCGGCGACTGACTTTTTGGGATGAGCCCCACGGTTTCTCCCCTGCCGACGGGCACTTGGACGCAAGACCTGCGCCCGAGCATTAATAACGTATTCTTAGCAAATGGCAACGGCCCTGCTGTGAAGTTCCTCACGGATTCACGATGCAGCCCCTGACTGTTCCCCTTGCGCTCCCCGGTGCCGACCCCAGCCGCCACCTTGCGTAATCTATACTCTGCGACCACGAAATTCGCAATCGGAATCTGAACCCGATGACTCGACTCCGCCGCTGGCTGCGCTGGATCTTCCTGATTGTCCTGGTCCTGGCGCTGATCGGCGCGGCCGCCGTGGGCGGTCTGTACTACGCCGTGTCCTCCAAGCTTCCCGACGTGCAGACCCTGCGCGACGTGGAAATGCAGGAGCCGATGTACGTCTATGCCGCCGACGGCAAGCTGATGGCGGTGTTCGGCGAGACCCGGCGTACCCCGATCACCATGAAGGACGTGCCGGAGAAGCTGAAGCAGGCCTTCCTGGCCACCGAGGACGCCCGCTTCTACGAGCATGGCGGTGTGGACTACAAGGGCATCGGCCGCGCGGTCTGGCTGCTGGCCACCACCAACGACAAGCGCGTGCCCGGTGGCTCCACCATCACCCAGCAGGTGGCCCGCCAGTTCTTCCTCAGTTCTGAGTACAGCTACACCCGCAAGCTGGCCGAGATCCTGCTGGCACGGAAGATCGAGTCCGAGCTGAGCAAGGACGAGATCTTCGAGCTGTACCTGAACAAGAGTTTCTTCGGCAACCGCGCCTACGGCGTGGCCGCCGCCGCCGAGTTCTACTACGGCAAGAAGCTCAACGAGCTGGACCTGGACGAGATGGCCTCGCTGGCCGGCATCCCCAAGTTCCCCTCCTCGGGCAACCCGATCTCCAATCCGGAGCGCGCCCGCCAGCGTCGTGACAACTATGTGCTGCAGCGCATGGCCGACCTGAAGTTCGTCAGCCAGGCCGAGGCCGACGCGGCCAAGGCCGTGCCGATGCACGCCACCGCGCATGAGCCGCCGGTGCAGGTCGATGCCCCGTACGTGGCCGAGCTGGTGCGCCAGGAAATGATCGCCCGCTTCGGCGGTGACGTGGTCAACAAGGGCTACCACGTCACTACCACTATCGATTCGACCCTGCAGACCGCCGCCAACCAGTCGGTGCGCGACGGCCTGCTGCTGTACGACCACCGCCACGGCTGGCACGGCGTGGAGAAGCAGGTCCAAGTGGGTGCCGGCGAAGACGCCGCCGCCCTGGCCGAACACCTGCGTGGCCTGTACGGCCAGGCCGGCCTGCTGCCGGCCATCGTCGCCAGCACCGGCGCCGATGGCAGCGCCACCGTGGTGCTGGCCAACCGCAGCGAGATCGTGCTGCCGGCCGGCGCCGCCAAGTGGACCAACAAGACCCCGGGCAAGCTGGTGCAGCGCGGTGACATCGTGCGCGTGCGTGCCGGTGCCAAGGAAGGGGAGTGGCTGCTGGACCAGATCCCGCGCGGCCAGTCCGCGCTGGTCTCGCTGGATGCCCACAGCGGTGCACTGAAGGCGCTGGTGGGCGGTTTCAGCTTCTCCGGCAACAAGTTCAACCGTGCCACCCAGGCCCGCCGCCAGCCGGGTTCGAGCTTCAAGCCGTTTGTCTATGCGGCCGCCTTCGACAAGGGCTACAACCCGGCCTCGATCGTGCTCGACGCCCCGGTCGTGTTCCGCGACCGCCGCGGCAAGACCTGGGCCCCGCAGAACGACGGCGGCGGTTTCCGCGGCCCGATGCGCCTGCGCGAAGCGCTGGTGCAGTCGCGCAACCTGGTCTCGGTGCGCCTGCTTGATGGCATGGGCGTGGATTACGCGCGCAAGTACATCAGCGAATTTGGTTTCGCCGAATCGGAACTGCCGCCGAACCTGTCGATGTCGCTGGGTACTGCTTCGCTCACCCCGCTGTCGGTGGCCCGTGGCTACGCCGTGTTCGCCAACGGCGGCTCGCGCGTGGACACCTGGCTGATCGACCAAGTGAACGACCGCGACGGCAACCTGGTGTTCAAGGAAAACCCGGCGCTGGCCTGCCGCGACTGCGCCGGCAGCAGCGACCAGCCGGTGAACCAGGTAGTGGATGGCTTCAACTTCGGCGCCCCGGCCCCGAAGGTGGACCCGGCGGCTGCGGCCAAGGCCGAAGCCAAGACCGAAACTGCCGCCGTTCCGGCCAACCCGGACGCCCGCACTGCCCCGCGCGCGATCGACGCCCGCACCGCCTACCAGCTGGTATCCATGATGCGCGACGTGGTCCAGCGCGGTACCGGCGTGCAGGCCAAGGTGCTCGGCCGCGAGGACGTGGGCGGCAAGACCGGCTCCACCAACGACCACCGCGACGCCTGGTTCTCCGGCTTCGGTGGCCCGTACGTGACCACCGTGTGGGTGGGCCGCGACGACTTCCGCTCGCTGGGTTACCGCGAGTACGGTGGCAAGGCGGCGCTGCCGATCTGGATCGACTACATGCGCACCGCGCTGAAGGACACCCCGATCGCGCAGAACGAGCCGCCCAGCGGCATGGTCCAGGCCACGCTCAACGGCGCGACCGAGTGGGTGAAGGTGGAAGACATGGACCGCCTGACCGACTACGACCTGAACCTCAATACGCCGCAGGCCGACGCCGCCGCGTTCGATATCTTCTGAGGAAGGACCAGGTGGGTGCCAACCGTGCGTTGGCACCGATGCGGCCCTGGTAGAGGCCAACCTTGGTTGGCGCCTCGTGCCGACCAAGGTCGGCACCTACCAAAGCGTCGGTGGGTGCCAACCGTTGGTTGGCACCGATGCATCCGCCGGGCACGGTCCCGCGCTGCTCTGGTAGATGCCAACCTTGGTTGGCACCTCGTGCCGACCAAGGTCGGCACCTACCAAAGCGTTGGTGGGTGCCAGCCGTTGGTTGGCATCTCCGCGCCATACCCACGCAGATGTCACATCCGTGCGCTACTCTGTAGCCAGGTCGCAACAGGGAGTCATCGCATGCATCGCGCCCGTCAGCATGCTGCCAGCCAGACCCGCGAGCGGCGCCACCGCCTCGCCCACGAAGCCGCCCGCCTCATGGCCGAAGGCGGCATCCGCGACTACCACCAGGCCAAGTTGAAGGCCGCCAGCCGGCTCGGCATCCACGACGATGCCTCCCTGCCCCGCAACACCGAGATCGAAGACGCCCTGCGCGAATACCAGCGGCTGTTCGCCGGCCCCCAGCACGGCAACGAACTGCAGCGCCGCCGCGAGGCCGCGATGCGGGCGCTGGAGTTCCTGCGCGGGTTCGCGCCGCGCCTGGCTGGCCCGGTGCTGGATGGCACCGCCGACGCCAACAGTCCCGTGCAGCTGCACCTGCACAGCGACGACCCGGAAGCCGTGCATCGCTTCCTGGACGAACACGGCATCCCCGCCGAATCGCGGACGCGCCGGTTGCGCATGGACCGCGAACGCAGCCTGGATGTACCGGTGTGGGTGTTCAGTGCCGAGGAGCTGACCTTCGACCTGGCCGTACTGCCGTATGACGCCCTGCGCCAGGCCCCACTGTCACCGGTGGATGAGAAGCCGATGCGACGCGCGTCTGTCGCGCAGTTGCGGCAGCTGCTGGCCGAAGCGGAGATCACCGCGTACATCGGCGGATGACAGTAGCGCCGGCCCATGGCCGGCGAGCGCGGCGGTACCTGCCAGTGGTGGGTGCGGACCGTTGGTCCGCACTGTGCTTCAGGCATTTCGATTGCCGACCGAAGAGCAGTCGAGCGCGGCTCGACTCTACAGGAGCGTTGCACCCGCGTTCGGTGGGTGCGGACCGTGGTCCGCACTGTGCTTCAGGCATTTCGATTGCTGGCCGAAAAGCAGTCGAGCGCGGCTCGACTCTACAAAAGCTGCGCTACCTGCGCTGGCAGATGACGCCTATCTTGCTCCCACTACCAGACGAAACGGGTATCGCGCAGCGGGTCGCTGAGCAACCGCGGCAACCACGGCGCGGCGGCTCGCTGCGGATACTCCCGCATCATCTGTGCATGCATGACCTGCAGGCCCCGCAGCAACCAGATCTGGTCATAGATGTCGTTGAACCCATCCGACCACCCACTCTTCACACGCTCATGCTCGACCGACTCCAACGGCGGCATCTGATCCAGCGACACCTCAAGGATCGTCGACAGTGCTGTGTTGATCTGCGCATTCTCAACACCCGCCCTGCGCACATCCTCAAATCGAGCGCGAATCCGTCGGCAGTCGTACGGGACGCACCCACCCGTGGCGGTGATGTAGTCGGCGATGTCCGCCAGCATGTCGGCTTTCAGCCGCCACACCACTTCGCTGTCCATCACCTGCCGCACCCGCATCGTGCGCAACGTGCTCGCCCTTACCTCCTCCGGCGTGGTGAACGGTGCACCCGGCGTGCTGCCCGCGTGGCGTACCAGCACGATGCGATGGATCGCCTCGCTGGAGACACCTTCGATGCGCAGCGCCGCGGCTTTCGGGTGCACGCGCGGCGGCGGCACGCCCAGCATCTGCCACAGGTACCACAGCACCAGCAGCAGACCGGCGATGCATAGCCCGCTCATCAGCGTCCATAGATCCAGGTTCCGGGTGTAGTAGCGAAAGCGCGCCCGCCAGATATAGAACGTGCGATAGCTGATAATTCCGCGTACCCATCTGTACATTGCCATCTCCTCGGCAAGGACCCCGGCGCGGCGGGGTTCATTACGCGCACCACGCCGGGGCTGCATGGCTTACCAGCCGATGCCCACGCCGACGCCCATGCTGCGCTCACCGCTGTTGGTGAACGCACCATTGAGGCTGAAGGTGGCCGAACCCTTCTCGTTGAGCACGCGCTGGTAGCCCACCGCCATTGCCGACTCACCCTCGCTGTAGCCCACGCCCGCACCGAGGCGGTTGTAGGTGGCCAGGCCGGCGGTGTTCATCGCCATCGCGCTTTGTGCGCTGCTCATCGCCGCCATGCGGTTGAAGCGCTTGTCCATCTTGTCCAAGCGGCGCTCGAAATTGCTGATCGCACCATCGGTGTACTCGTTGGCACGGGCCAGCATCTTCTCCAGGTCGGCGGTGTCGACCTGCGGCTTGGGCGTTTCGTCCTGCTTCGACTTGGGTTGCGGGGCTGGCTTGTCACCTTCACCGGTAGAGGCGATCTGCGGCGAGCCGCTGGTTTCCGGCGTCGGCGCGATCTCTTCGGTGGATGGCGACGGCGTGGATGCTGCGGCCATGGCGCGAGCCTGCGGTTGATCGTCGATGCGCTGCTCGAGCCCATCCATGCGGCCGTTGAGCTGCTGCTGCATCGAATGCAACTGGCCGCCGTTGACCGCATCGCGGCTGCCGGCCGCGATCAGGCCGTTGGCCACGTTGGAGATGACAATGCCGTTGGCGCCGGCCAGGGTGAGCTGTTGGGCGCCGTCTGCGCGGACCGAGGGGGCTTCCTGGAACACGGAGCGGAGTTGGGATTCGACCTGGTTTACGCGCGAGGTGGTGCTGACGACTGCACCATCGAGCGCTTCCAATGCGCCGTTGAGGGTGGATTGGGACTGGCCCTGCACGTTGAAGCTGGGACCGACGATGTTGCCGTTGGCATCGACTTCGCTGCCGAGTGCGGACAGTGCGCCGCGCAGCTGGCCGACGGTGGCGGCGTTGTGGTTGGCGGTGCCGTTGGCGATGTTTACAAGGCGGCGCTTCATCTCACCATTGCCGAACGATGCAACTCCTACCTCGGTCGCATAAGAGCCGAACCCAAGCGCCATCGAACCGTCGGCACCATTCCGAACCCTCGCACCGATGCCGAGGGCGATCCCACCAATTGCGGTTCCACCATCGTACGTTCCGACTTCCGCCCCCGTCCCAATGGCAATGCTGAAATCGGAACCATTGAAGACGGTCGATCCCCGCCCAAGCGCCACCGAGTTCACCCCCAACGCAAGAGAGCGTGACCCAATCGCAGTCCCTCCTTCGGTGCCCGCCTTCGCAAGGATGCCAAGCGCGACCCCAGCCCGACCAGCCTCCGCAGGACCAGTCGTGGGACCTGTGCCTACGCTGAGAAATTGATTAAGCTCTTCCAATGCATCGAGTCGACCATTGGTTGAATGGAGCTGACTGCCACGCACGACATCCGAGCTATCAGCCGACAGCGTCGCCTCGGCCACACCAGTCAAGCGCGCACCGCCGTAGTCGATGACGCTCGCATCCAATCCACGCATTGCCTGCTCGCCCATCTCCCGCTCCCTGCGCATCGACTCCAGATCATTCCGATTCTGCGAGATCTTCTGCTCTGCGGCGTACAACTGACTGCCGGTTACGGCATCACGGCTTCCTGGCGCCACTCGTCCGTCAGCCAGGTTGGTCAGCAACATGCCATTCACGCCATTCAGCGCGATCTGGTTCATGCCATCGGCACGGGCGGAAGGTGAGCCCTGGAAGATGGAGCTGAGTTGGCCTTCCACCTTGTCCGCCCGACGGCCTGCGGTGATGACAGCGCCATCAAGTGCCATCATCGCATCCTCGACGGTGTGCTGCGCTTCGCCCTGCACCGCGTAGGTCGGCGCGATGATGTTGCCGTCGGCGTCCATGCCTGCTCCGCCCCCAAGGGTGGCGAGGGAATCCTTGAGCTGGGAGACGGTGGTGGCGTTGTGGTCGGCGGTGCCGCGGGCGATGTTTACAAGGCGGCGCTGGATGCCAACACCGCCAAATGACGCAACTCCTTCTTCATCTGCCAGCGAACCGTTTCCAAGTGCCAGGGAGCCATGAGCTCCGCCCACAACTCTTGCGGCAGCACCAATCGCGATACCTTCATTCGCACCGCCCGCGCCTCCACCAACCTGTGCACCGACTCCCATTGCGAATCCATTTTCAGAATCCACAGAGACAGTCGCCGCTCTGCCAATTGCGGTGGAGTTCTTGCCCATCGCCTCCGCAAATGTGCCTACCGCAGTTCCCCCCTCCAGTCCCGTCTTTGCTGAATTCCCCACCGCAACACCTGCCACACCTGCTTCGGCGCCTTCACTGAAGGGCGCTGAGCCTATACTCACAAACTGCGCGATATCCTCAAGATCTGAGACGCGTGAATTGGTTGAATGCAGCTGCCTACCAGACACAGCCTCAGCACTGCTGGCGCTCAAGATTCCATCTGCTACACCACTGATCTTCCGATTGGCATTGGCGCTGTTGCGCACGTCCAACGTCGTACCGCTGTTCTTCTCACCAAGGCGCACATTGCCAGTTGCAGAAACCTGCGCCACCAATCCGCCCAGCACCGCTGTTTCGGCCAGCGCCTTGACTGCGTCCGTCTTCGCCGCAGCAGCATCTTCACCCGCAGACATGGCCATACCCTCTACCGTCGCCACCTTGTCATTGGTGGCATTAAGCTGCCTGCCGTTGACGGACTCGTAGCTGCTGGCGCTGACCAAGCCATCGGCCACGCCGGTCAGCTTACGGTTCGCATTCGCGCTATTGCGCACATCCAGCACCGTGCCGCCGTTCTTCTCACCCAGGCGGACATTGCCTGTGGCAGACACTTGCCCCACAAGGCCACCCAGTACCGTCGTTGCGGTCAACGCCTTGCTGGCTTCATCCTTTGCCGTATCGGCTGCCGTCTGCGCCGCCTTCGCCGTGCGGTCCACCTCGCCCACCTGGACATTGGTTTCAAACAGCTGCTTGCCGGTGACGCCCTCGGTACTGGTGGCGCTCAGCAACCCATCCTTCATCCCGCTGATCGTCCGCTTCACCGAGTCACTGCCGATGGATACCTGATCATTGGCGGTCGTAACCGAAAGCACGCCCAGAGCGACTGAACGCGAATGATTGGCCTTGGTGGATGCACCCAGCGCCATGGAGCTCGCCCCCCCTGCAGCAGATGCCTGGTAGCCGATCGCAACCTGGTACGCAGTCGGGCCAGTGCTCGCCGATGCGCCGATGGCGATGCCGTAGTTGGAGGAACTCGCCTCGATCTTCGCGCCGGAGCCGATGGCAATCGAGCCGATTGCATTGGCCTTGGCGTTGTATCCATGCGCGCTCGCGCCCGAGCCACTGGCAAGCGCATTCAGGCCTGAGGCAAGCGCACCCGTTCCCGATGCCTGGGCACGCTGCGTGGACGTCACGGTCGAGCCGCTGGCAGTCAGGTAGCCTGCTGCATTGGCCGCGGATATCGCGTTCTCAGCCGTGCTCTTGGCCGTGTTCGCCGTGCTCTGCGCCGTGCTTGCGTTTGTCTTGGCTGTATCTGCCGCAGTCTGCGCCCTGCTGATGTCCTGCTTGGCCCAGTACAGCTGACTGCCGGTGACCGCGTCGGAACTGGAGCCAGTCAATCGAGCATCCTTCACATTCATCACGCGCCGCTTGAGCGTGCTGCTTCCCACCGATACGGTGTCGGTCTCGTTGGCGACCGACCGCGTACCCAATGCCACCGATCCCGACACGGAAGCGCGTGACTCATAACCAATCGCCATCGCGTCATAGGACGCATTGGACTTGTTGCCTACAGCGATGGCTCCCGAATAGCCGCTTGTGCCGGCACGGGCGTCACCCCCCAACGCGATTCCACCGATACCACCTCCGGTAGACACCCGCGAGCCGCTACCAATGGCAATCGCGTTGCCGCCGTCGGCTCGTGAATCATTGCCGTAGGCCGTGGCACCCCAGCCACCGCCGGCATACGCGCCATCACCCACCGCAGTTGCGTACCAATGTTCGATCTTCACGTTCGTGCCGATCGCGACGTTGCGCTCTCCCGTTGAACGGATGCCGTTGCCATAACCAACTGATCGTTTGCCAGAGATGGCGGAGCGCGAACCGACTACGACCGTGTCATCGCCGGTCGCTGTTGAATCGCGATAGGCGACATCGTTGACAATCGCCAGTTGGTAATACGTGGACTGCGGGGAAATCGACGTCAACGAGAGCCCAGCATTCAGTCCGCCAGTCATAAAGGGATTCATGGACATGCCTGAACGCCTGGAATCTTCCTGTTCATTCCAAATCGTTTCAGTCTCCTCGCCTGGATCTTCTTTCTCGGCACCTTCGACCGCCATGGCATTTGCGGACAGCGCCAGCACTGCGGCACTCGCCGCCACGCTGACCGAGCGTCGCGCGGCTGGCCCGCGCTTGGTCAACTCACTTCCAACCACCCAGCAACGCTTGGCGGCACTCCAGATACGACGATAGATGTGGTTCATGCTCTCTCTCCTTAACAGGACATCGAAAGTGAGGCCCTGCACATGACGCAGGGCCAGAACTTCAGGCGCTCGGCGCCAGGGTGGTTGTGTGCTCGCGGTAGCCGTCCTTGGACAGGCGGTAATGCAGCTGCACGGTATTGCCCGGTTGAGGCTGGAACGGCAGCTTCAGCTCCGCGTCCGGGTACAGGCTTTTGGCAAAGTCGTGGGTCGTACAGGCACCACTGGCGCTGCATTCGGCCAGCCCTGTGATGCCAACTCGCAAGGTCCCCACGTTACGCAGGGTGTCGCCCTGCAGTTGCAGATCCACGCTGCCGTTGGTGGGCAACACGTTCACCAGCGCGCCCCAGACCAGGCTGACGCCGACGTTGGCCTGTGCCGCCTGCTCGTCGCCCTCAAGCAAGGTCCCGTCCGGGCCCCTTACACCCTCGAAGTAGACGCGGTAGGCCACTTCCTTCTCCACGCTGCGCAGTGGAATGACCCGGATCAGGCGATTGCCTCCGCCACTCAGTGCGAACTTCCCAGGGGTGATGGCGACCGCGGCGTCGGCCGCCTCCACTTCCACCTCTTCCTCGCCAACCTGCGCGGGATTCCAGATGCGCAGCAGGCGTGCCTGCACGTACTGCGGCTGGGTGGAGTGCGAGTAGACGCGGATCTGAGTCCCACGCTTGGTATCGACGGCCGCGCGCATCGGATGGATCGAGAGGTTGGCATGTGCCGCCGGCGGGGCCAGCAGCGCGCTCAACGGCAACAGACAGAACAGCAGCTTCTTCATGATGAGGCTCCGTGGGGATCAGGGTTTGGCAGTCGGCACGCGCAGCTCTACCGTCAGCTCGCCGTCGTAGAGGCCGGGACGCTTGCTGGCGATGGGCGTAGGCGGGGTTTCCAGCGTCAGCGGTGTGGGCACGCAGTACACGGGCTGACTGAAACCCGGCAGCATCACCAGTCGCAGCTGTGCACTGTCGATGCCGCGCAGCAGCTGCTCCTCGCCGTTCTTCATCGCCAAGCGGTTGCCGGCGTAGTTCAGGCTGACCTGGTAGTCGAGGCGCTGGGTGTCATCGCTGCCACCGTCCCCGTGCCAGACCGCGTAGTCACGCCCTGGAGGTGGTCGTGGACCGCTGTCGCGCACGGTGACGCCGAGGAACTCGCTCTGCGAGCCCACGCCGTCGTACAGGCACATGTCCACTTCCTTGTAGCCCCCGACGACCTTGCGGATGGGGTCGTAGCGCAGGTCCATATTGACCAGCGGTGAGATGCCATCGAAGCCGGGGAAGTAGATCGAGATCGCGTCGTAGTCGGTGACGGTGAAGTCGAAGTTGAAAGTGGCCGTGGCGACGGGCCCTGCAGCAGGATCGGCCTTGACGTTCAGGCGCATCGCGGCTTTCCAGTGGCCTGCCACGAGCCTCGCAAGCTCAGATGCTGGAATGGTTAGAGCAGCACCGGTGCCGATCGGTTCGTCCGATGCACATTGGTACCAGAACGCTTCATTCAGAATACGCTTCTGACTGTCCCAGTACTCGAAATTGCAGCGAGGACCCGACATAACCCGCTGCAGGCTTCCTACCGCACGAATCTCCGTACGCAGACCAGTCCTCAGTTCAACGAGACGCAACGTTATCTCTGTTGTTCCCACTGACGAGCTCGGCCCACTCTCCGTCGGGCACCGCCCAAACTCACTATCAGAAGCAGACCCACAAACCACATGGATCTGCCCATACTTGAACGCCAGGTCGTGACTGAACCCCAGCACCGTCCGCGGCGCCCACAGCTCCACATCACTCGGCACCGCCGAGCGATCCCAGCTCATCACGATGTCCCGGCTCTGGTCCGTCGGATGCGTCTCCGGCGGCCACTGCGCCCACGCCCGTGGCATCACCAGCACCAGCGCACACACCAGCATCAATACACACATCCAACGCCGGCTCATGGCGTACCTCCTGCAGCAGCGGTCTGGGGCGTGGCGGCGATCAACGCGCGTTCCTGCAGCAGGCGGGTCACGCGGGCCTGCTGGCGGATCTCGGGGGGCAGCTGGGCCACGGCCAGCGGCTCGCAGTGCACGGCGCCGACCAGCAGCACCACCTGGCGGCGCTCGCGCACCTGCAGCGGGCAATGCAGCAGGCGGTCGTCCTGCAGCAGGTACAGCGTTGTTTCGCGACGCGGGAAATCGGCAACGAAGCTGCCGTTGGCGCTGGTGCCGGGCACCGGCGCGTTGAGGATGCGGGCGCCGCCCAGCGGCGACCCCGCAAGGTCCTTGGCATTGCCGATGAAGGTGTAGGTCACTTCGATCGGCACCGGCATGCGCATCAGCTTGCCGGGCGTGAGGAACATCGGCCGTGCACCGCCCACGCCGGTCACGCGGATCGCGGCGATGCTGTCCAGCGTGCTGGCGTCCTGCACTTCGGCGCGCTGCGACTGATAGGCCTGCAGCGGCAGCAGCCGGCGCTCGCCGATCTGCAGACGCTGTCGGCGCAACCCGCCCACCTGCAGTTCTGCGGCCACGCCATGCAGGTCGGCAGCGTCGAAACCGTCCACCTGCACGGCCAGGCCGGCCTCCGCGCCGTTGGCACCGCTCCAGTAGAAACCGCGGCGGCCCAGTGCGAAGCCCGAGCTGTGGCTGGCGCTGTAGCCGGTCTCGCCACGCCCGCGCTGCTGATAGTGCGCAATGCTGGCGGTTGTATTGCCGATGCCGTTCTGCAGCTGGCCACTCAGCGAGGCGCTGTAGCGGTCATTGTTGTTGGCACGCAGTTCGGTATTCAGCTCGCGATAGTGCGTATCCCGCTCCTGGCGCAGGCTCTGGCCCACGCTGTAATCGATGGCCGGGCGCTGATGCTGCGGCTGGCGCACGTCCACCGCATAGCGGCGCTGGCCACTGCTGTCATGGTTGCGCTGCAGGCGGGTCAGGCTCAGGTTGAAGTAGATGCCACGGTCACGCTCGTTGCTGCCGCGCACGCTTTCGGTGCTGCGCTGCTGCCATAGCCCCACGCGCGTGGACACGCTGAAGTCCTGCCAGCGGTGGCTGCGGCTGAAACTGGCCTGCCAGGTGCGGCTGAGCACCGGCTCCCGGCGCGGCTCCAGCGGGCCGGGCGGCAGCAAGGGATCCAGCCCGAACAACGGGTCCTGCTCGAATTCGGGCCGATGCCAGCCGGTGCGCCAGGTCTGGCGCCGGGTGTAGCCCACGTAGGCGTTGCCACCGGCCAACGGCAGCGACATCGAGCCGCTGAGTGAGTTGGTGCAGCCCAACTGGTCGCGCGCATCGGCCTCGAACTGGCAGGCCTTGCCACGCATGCGCTGCTGGTAGAGATTCCACGACGCCTTGCGCCGGTACGACAGCTGGTGCTGCTGCCCGTTGCTGCCGTCGCTGCCCCGCATGCCGCTGAGCGTGGCGCGCATCTCATGGGTGGCCAGCATGTGGCGCAGGTCCAGGCGCAGCTCACCGTAGCTGTGTCCGCCAAGGTTGGCGACACCGGCGGTAAGCGCGGCGTCGCGGCCCAGCGGCACGCGCAGGCCGGCCATCGCCACGCGTTCGCCATCGAAGCGGTCGCTGCGGCGCTCGTTGCGCCGGCCGCCCTGCACGAACCACTGCCACTGGCTGTTGGTCCAGTCGCCGCCCCTGTCGAACGGCGCCTCCTCGGTGCGCACCAGCACACCGTCCTCGTAGATGCGCATGCGCACCAGGTAGTTGCCGAACGGAAAATTGCGGGTGTCGATCTGGTTGATGCCCGCCTGCAGGTAGAACGTCTGCAGCAGCCGCTCGCCATCGAACACATCGACGCGTGCGTCGCGCGCCAGCAGCACCGTCAGCGGCGTGGCCTGCACTGCGGCATCGGTATCCACGTAGGCCTGGGTGGTACCCACGCGCGCGCCTTGGAAGCGGTCCAGCGGCAGCATGCTGAAGCTGAAGGTGCCGCCCTGCGGGCTGGACAGGTTGCGGCGGTCCATGCGCCCGGCCTGCAGGTAGTGCGCCTGGCCCAGGTCATGGCGGTAATAGACGTTGTCGAACTGGAAGTCGTCGTCGCTTCGGCTGCGGTAGCGCTGCTGGGTGTAGTACCAGTCGGCGGACAGGTGAGCGCGATCAAACAGTCCCAGCGTGCCTACGCCGCGCGCGGACAGTGCCTGATGGTCGCGGCCGCCGCTGACGTTGAGCGTCTGCTGGTGCAGGAAGGCGTTCTCTGCATTGGCCGTGACCGTGTGGTAGCGCTCGGCGGGCGGCTCGCCGGGAATCCACTGCCGCGCCACGAACAGGCGCACCGCGCCCTCGCCTTCGTCATACAGCGCGCGCGCGGCGGCGGGGTCTTCAGGTGGGTCGAGATAACCGCAGCCGGCCGTGGCGCCACCGAAGCGGCAGGCCAGGTGGCTGTTGCGCGGCAGTGGTTGCGACAACGCCGGCAGCAAGGCTGCCTGTGCTTCGGCAGGCAGGTCCAGCGCCTGCAGTACGCGCGCGGGATCTTCCAGCTGCACGTGCTCCAGGGTCACGCGCACCGGCGACAGTCCGGCCGAGCGGCCGAACAGCTGGATGTCGAGTTGTTCGGTCTGGCCTTCAACCAGATCCTCGAAGCCGGCGGGGACGCCGTGGGCCGCGACCAGAGGAGCAGCCATTGCCAGGGCGAGCGCGACCGCCAGCCGGGTAACGGCGGGGGCGTGTGGAGTCATGGGGGTATCGCTGCAGAAGCGGCCGGCCCGGAATGCGGACCGGCGCGGGGAAGCCGTGGATCAGGGCTTCTGGTTCATGACGATGTAGACCATGCCTTCATAGCGGCCGTTGACGGTAAGCGGCCCGCCGGTACCGGCCTGGGCGATGGTCAGCGGCATCGAGATGGAGGCACCCGGGGTCGAGCTGGCGCCGTTGAACAGGTCAGCCGCCTTGAATTCGGTGACCGAGGTGCTGAGCGCATCGGTGTTCAGGCTGACGGCCAGCGGCACGCGGGTGCTGCCATTGAGCAGTACCGGATCGTGGCCGAGGCGAACTTCGATGTCCGCGGTTTCGTCATTGGAGTGGATGCGCACCTGCTGCGTCGACGGCAGCAGGCCGCGCAGCGGATCGTGGGTCAGCTGCACGGTGTCCGGCAGCGGGGTGCCGTCATCGCGCAGCAGCGCCAGCGTCGGGTCGACGTCGGCGTAGACGGTGATCTTGGTTTCCAGCGCGTGCGCGGACAGCGAAGCAGTGGCCAGCGCTGCAGCGAGCGCGGCCTTCTTGATAATGGCGTGCATGGGTGTCTCTCTCGGACAGGGGGAATATGAAAGCC
The DNA here is from genome assembly GCF_029839005.1 of Stenotrophomonas sp. GD03958. Lineage (NCBI taxonomy): Bacteria > Pseudomonadati > Pseudomonadota > Gammaproteobacteria > Lysobacterales > Lysobacteraceae > Stenotrophomonas > Stenotrophomonas sp. GD03958. The sequence goes on from NZ_JAOBZT010000030.1 coordinate 44,318, forward strand.
CCCCTCCCCTAAGGAGAAAGGGAGGGAGGCGCCGCCCGCAGAGGTGGTTGCGGGCGACGGAGAGAATGTTAGGAATCCATTGCCATGCAGACCATTCAAGCATTCCTAAAACGTGGAACGTTAAGGAGAATTCTTGAATGTGTTCAACGTTTGAGGGTTATGCAAACTCCCTCACTGCTTGAATGCAATAAACCTCATTGCATTGAATTTGTAGAGCCGAGCCAATGCTCGGCTGCCGTTCGCTTCAACCTGCCGGCACGACGGTGACGTGATCAACATCGATGTCGATCGGCTTGAAGCGATGCGTGTCGACCTTGCCACGCAGTTCGACCACGGTGTCGGCGCCGATGGCCTGCGGCGGCAGATCTTCGTCATCGATCTCAACGTCGATCTGGCCGCTGGCATCACGGAACTGGTAGCGCTCGTCACCGATCTTGGCGATGAGGGTGCCGCGCAGCACCACCGGATGGTCATCACGTTGCGCGCGAGCGTCGGCGACAGTGCTGGCAGCAGCCCCTGCCCCCGGCCCGGTGTACTGCGCGGCGGCCTGCGGGCTCAGCAGGGCCAGCGGCGTGGCGATGAAAGCGATGGCGATCAGTCGGTTCATGGCGTTCTCCATACAGGGATGAGTACGCACAGGTTCTATCGCCTTCGATGTGATCCCCATGCAATAGATCCGAAAAGACATGAAAGCGACATTCATTGTCAGAGCGCGTTCAGACCCGGAAGCGGGCTCTTGTAGAGCCGAGCCGTGCTCGGCTGCGCG
>NZ_JAOBZT010000031.1:0-44386 GCF_029839005.1 Stenotrophomonas sp. GD03958
AACCCTGGTCTTGCCGTGTGCGCAGGACAGCGCACACGAGCAAGCGGCGACCGAGCTTACATGGACGTACTTGCAGCGTCCCCCTCAACCGGACCCACCCCGCCAACCCACGGAAAGCCAGCTTTTGACGTTGACGTTGCTCCGGCTTGTAGCGGGTGCAGGGCTGCAAAGCCCTGCAACAAAACCCTCCTTGACCGTAGCCCGTCCGCCACGGAGAATTCCGCGATTAATTCTCATTTGCTGTTGCGCAGGATGCGGGCGGCAGCCTTCGGGGCCCCCTCCTTCGATGTTCAAGAACGTCCTGTTCCAACTGCACTGGCTGCTGGGCATCACCGCCGGCGCCGTACTGGCCGTGATGGGCCTCAGCGGCGCCGTGCTGTCCTTCGAGGATGAGCTGCTGCGAGCGGCCAACCCCGGCTTCGCCGAGATCGCTGAACACCATGCTGATGGCCAGCTTCCGCTCGAACTCAGCGAACTGGCACCGCTGCTGCAGGCCGGCGGTGATCGCCCCCTGCAGCGCCTGCGCGTGGATGCCACCGGCCAGCGACCGTCGGTGGCGCGCTTTGCTGGCGGCAAGGAACACTGGGTGTACTTCGACCCCTACAGCGGTGAGCGCTTCAGTGCCTTGCGTGGGCAGGCGTTCTTCGACTTCGTCGAGGACCTGCACCGCCACCTCGCCGCGGGCGAGCGCGGCAAGTGGATCACCGGCAGCTGTGCGATCGCGCTGCTGTTCTTCACCCTGTCCGGTCTTTACCTGCGCTGGCCGCGCCGCTGGTGGCACTGGCGCAGCTGGCTGGCGGTGGAATGGAAACGCAGCGGCCGTGGCTTCCTGTGGAGCCTGCACTCGGTGGTCGGCACCTGGATGCTGCTGATCTACCTGATGAGTGCGCTGACCGGCCTGTGGTGGTCCTTCGACTGGTATCGCAGTGCCGCCAATACGCTGCTGGGCGTCGCACCGGCCGCCAAGCACAAGGTCGCCACCGGCGCCGCCCTGAACCTGGAGCGCATCGAAGCCACGCTGTATGCCCTGCCCGGCGTGCACACCGGCTACATCGACCTGCGCCTGCCGGAGAAACCGGGGCAGGTACTGAATGTGCGCGTGATGGCCGGTGACCCGTCGCAGCGCGGTGGGCGGCATGACCGCGCGCACGATCTGCTGCAGCTGGATCCGGCCAGCGGGGCCATCCTCGATTCACGCCCCTACGCGCGCCAGGGCACCAGAGGACAGCTGGCCACCAGCGTGTTCGCATTGCACTCGGGCAGTTACTTCGGCATGCCCGGGCGGGTGGTGGTGATGCTCAGCAGCCTGGGCATGAGCCTGTTCTTCATCACTGGCTGGCTGCTGTACCTGGACCGGCGCCGCAGCCAGCGCGCTGCGCGCGGGCTGCGCAAGTCGCTACCAACAACACCTGCAGATGGCGATGGCACGCCGTGGCTGGTGGTGCATGCCAGCCAGAGCGGACTGGGCGAACAACTCGCATGGCGCGCTGCCGCGCAGCTGCAAGCATCCGGCCATGCAGTGCAGGTTCTGCCCCTGGCCCGCGTCGATGCCGCGCGGCTGGCACGCACCGCACAGGCATTGTTCGTGCTGAGCACCTTTGGTGATGGCGAACCTCCGGATGCGGCGCGGGGCGCTGCGCGACGGCTGCTGGCACAAGCGCCGGATCTGTCGGGCCTGCAGTTCGGCCTGCTCGCCCTGGGTGACCGCCAGTACCCGCATTACTGCGGCTTTGGCCGCCAATTCGATGGCTGGCTGCTGGGCAACGGGGCACGTGCGCTGTTCGAGCGCATCGATGTCGATGCCGCTGCGATACCGGCGCTGCGCCAGTGGCAGCAACATCTCGGCGCGCTGACCGGCATCGCCACCGATGACAGCGTGTTGCCGACCGCGACGCAGATGCACGAGTGGCGCCTGCTCGGCCGTGACCGCCTCAATCCAGGCAGCGTGGGCGGCGCCATCTGGCACATCCGTCTTGCGCCACCGGCCGATGTGCAGTGGCAGGCGGGCGACATCCTGCACATCGCGCCCCGCCACAACGCGCGGCACGCCGTTGCGGTGCTGAAGGCACATGGGCTGGATCCCCAGCAGCCGCTGCTGATTGACGGCCAGCCGCGCACGCTGTTGGCGCTGGCCAGCGAGCGCGAGCTGCCCGATGCCGATGCTGCGCTGGCGGTGCAGGATGCCTGCCTCTGGCTGGCAGGGCTGCCACTGCTGCCGGGGCGCGAGTACTCCATCGCATCCTGTACGGATGACGGTGCGGTCGAACTGGTGGTACGGCTGGTCCATGACGAAACCGGACGCACCGGCCTGGGTTCGGGCTGGCTGTCGCTGCATGCGCCTGTCGGTGCCAGCATCGTGGCCCGCGTGCACCGCAACCCCGGTTTCCATCGCGTTGGCGGTGCGCCAATGGTGCTGATCGGCAATGGCACCGGCATCGCGGGCCTGCGCAGCCTGCTGCGCGAAGCCGCGCATGCAGGTGAGCACGGGCACTGGCTGCTGTTCGGCGAACGCCAGCGCGCGCACGACTTCCTGTTCGCCGATGAGATCGAAGGGTGGCAGGGCGATGGCCATCTCGCGCGGGTGGACCTGGCGTTCTCGCGCGATGGTAAGGGCGGCTATGTGCAGGATCGCCTGCGTGCAGCAGCCGATGCCCTGCGCGACTGGATGCAGCGTGGTGCGGTCATCCACGTCTGCGGTTCGCTGCTGGGCATGGCCGAAGGTGTGGACCAGGTGCTGCGCGAAGCACTGGGTGATGAAGAAGTGGAAACGCTGCTGGAGACCGGGCGCTACCGTCGCGACGTGTATTGAGCCACAAGGGTAGTACCGGCCGCCGGCCGGCATGATCAGGGCGTGCCGGCCAGCGGCCGGCACTACCGGAGCACGATCAGGCCGCAGCGCGCGCCTGTGGCATCGACTGCAACTGGAACGCGCCCACCGCTTCGGCCAGCGCGTGTACCTGCGCCTGCATCTGCGCGGTGGAGGCACCAGCCTCTTCCACCAGGCTGGCGTTGCGCTGGGTGCTGGCTTCCATCTGCACGATGGTCTGCTTCACCTGCGCGATGCCGGCATGCTGGTCCTGCGATGCACTGCGGATACCGGCCAGCAGCTCGGCCAGCTGCTGCACGCTGCCAACGATCTCGCCCATCGTGATGCCCGCCTGCTCGGCCTGCTGGTTGCCCTGGCCAACACGCGCCACCGAATCCTCGATCAGTCCTTTGATCTGCTTGGCCGCTTCAGCACTGCGCTGGGCCAGCAGGCGCACTTCCGCAGCCACCACGGCGAAGCTGCGGCCCTGCTCACCTGCGCGCGCAGCTTCCACCGCGGCATTCAGCGCGAGGATGTTGGTCTGGAAAGCGATGCCATCGATCAGCTGGGTGATGTCGCCGATCCGCCGCGAGGCCTCGCTGATGCCATGCATGGTTGCGACCACCTGGCCGACGGCCTCGCCACCGCGCTGGGCCACCGCGGCCGCCCCCTGCACCAGGGCATCGGCGCGGCCCGCGGCATCGGCATTGCGGCCAACGGTGTCGGTCAACTCGTGCATCGACGCTGCCGTCTCTTCCAGGTTGGCCGCCTGCTGTTCGGTACGCTGCGAAAGATCATGGTGACCGGCAACGATCTCACCCACACCGGTGTCGAGGCTGGACGTCGCCTGCTGGATGCGGGTGACGATGCGGCCCAGTTGCGCGACCGTGGCGTTGGCATCGTCGCGCATGCGTGCGAACACGCCCTGCAGCTCACCTTCCATGCGCACGCTGAGGTCACCACGGGCCAGCGCCGCCAGAAGCGCCTGCAGATCGCCGAGGTTGGTCTCGAAGGTCGCCAGCAGGCGGTTGATGCTGGTCGACAACGTGCGCACGAAGCCCTGTTTTCCCTCCAGCGCGATGCGACCGTGCAGCTCGCCCTGTGCGGCGGCGTCGACCAGTGCTGCCACTTCGGTTTCCAGCAGCGTTTCCAGCGCGCGGCTGCGCCACTCCACCGCCACGCCAAGGAACTGAGCTTCGTCGATGATGGCATTGGCGATCAGCTGGTAGCGCACGCCGGCATGGCCGATCTCGCGCTCCTCGCGCTGGCGTACGCCGGCCAGGCTGGCCAACGCCGGATGCAGGCTTACCGCGTCGCTGCCCACCAGCGCTTCGTTCGTCAGTTCAAGCAGCTGCAGCAATGCCGGGTTGGCGTAGGCGACCTGCCCTTCCGCATCGATCACCATCAGGCCGGTCTGCGCGCTGTCCAATGCCTGGCGCACGCGGGTGTTGCCGCGCGCCACCGCGCGCTCGGTCTCGATGCGTGCGCGCAGGCGCTGCTGCATGTCGACCAGGCGCTGGGCCAGCTGGCCGATCTCGTCGTTGGCGTTGTAGACGCGCAGGGTGGTGTCGAGGCGGTCGTCGGCGATGTCGCTGGCGAAGCGCAGGGTGTCCTGGATCGGCCGGCGCACCGCACGCAGCACCAGCACCAGGCTGGTGATCAGCACGCCGGCCACCAGCAGCAGGGTCAGTGCGAACAGCACGCTCATGGTGCGCGCGCCGGCCTGCTGGCGTGCCTGCGCCTCGGCCAGTGCCGCCACCTGTGCCTGCTGGAATGCGGCCAACGCCGGCGCTACGCCCGCGGCGGTATCCAGCAGCGACTGCGCTTCAACATCCAGGCCGACGCGGGCAGCGGTATACCCCAGCAATGCGGCCTGATACGCCTCCATCCCGGTGCGCAGGGTGTCCTGCACATCCGCAGGCAGGCCCGCCAGTGCGAGGTCGAACGGCAGCTTCTCCTCGCTGGCGCGGTCGGCGTGGGTGGAATCACCGTCGAGCAGCAGCAGTGCCTCCTGCCTTCGCATCTTCTGCAGGGACAGCGCCAGCGCGGGCCGTTGCTGCACATCCACCTGCGCCTGCAGAGTGTCGGCGGCCTGCTGCAGCTGCGCAGCGAGGCCGGCATCACCACGGCCCATCTCGTCGACCCGTTCGAACAGGGCGGCCACACCCTGCGAGAACGCGTCGGCGGCTTCGGTCAGCGCCTGCAGAGCCTTGCGCCGGCCAGCATCCATCGGCATCGCGCGCAGCGCCTGCAGATCGGTCTGCAACGCCTTCTGCGTGGCCAACAGCTGCGCGCGGTCGGCATCATCGAAACTGCGTGCATACTGGGCCTGCAGGCGACGCGCTTCGGCCACCCGCGTGGACAGGCTGGCAGCCAGATCGCTGCCGCGCTGGTAGCTGGCCTGGCTGCGCGCAGCCAGTGCGTTGGCATGGCCAGTCCAGGCGTAGACAGCAGCGATCGCCACCAGGCCCAGGCCGCAGATCCACAGTGTGGCCTTGAGCTTGTTGGCCACGCTGAGCCGATGTGGCTGCAGCCAGCGCAGCAGGCCGGGGGACGCCGAGTGCATCGCAGCGAGGCGCGTGCGCAGGGACCGGAGGTGGGGGACGACGGCCGACATGACGGGCTCCAGGCGGAAAGACGCACCTGTATCGGCCGGACTCAAGGCAACTTTAGACCTTTCGTCGTCCGAGCCCAGCGATGACTGGCGGACGCGGACTTTCTACCGGGTGCAGGCGACGCTGGCGTGACACGACCACCACCCTTGACCTCAACCCCGGTTGGGGGAGCACAGTGGACGCCCTTCCCCCGTCCGGTGCCTCCATGACCACGCTCGATGTCCCCCGCTACCTGCAACGCCTGCAGCTGGATGCACCGCCACCGCTGACGCTGGCGGGCCTGACCCTGCTGCAGCAGCGCCACAACGCACTGCTGCCGTTCGAAACCCTCAGCTGCCTGCTGCGCGATGCAGTACCGATCGACCTGGACAGCGTGCAGCGCAAGCTGCTCGACGACCGTCGTGGCGGCTACTGCTTCGAACTCAATGGCGGCCTGCTGGCCCTGCTGCAGGCACTGGGCTTTGATGCGCAGCCGCTGAGTGCGCGCGTGCTGCTGGCAGCGCATGACGGCGAACTGACCGCGCGTACCCATCTGCTGCTGCGCGTGCATGTGGATGGGGACGACTGGCTGGTGGATGCCGGATTCGGCAGCCTGACCCCGACCGTACCGCTGCGGCTGCATGATCCGCAGCCGCAGGCCACGCCGCATGAGCGCTATCTGCTGCAGCGTCTGCCTGACGAGGGCGACTTCGTGCTGTCAGCCGAATCCAGCGACGGCTGGCGGGCGATGTACCGCTTCGATCTGCAGGCGCCTGCACCGATCGACAACGTGGTGGGCAACTGGTACGTATGCACCCACCCCGATTCCAGCTTCCCGGGCCAGCTACGCGTGTCGCTGACCGGACCGGACTGGCGCCGCACCATCGGCAGCGGCAACTACACCGAGCACCGCCCCGGGCAGGCGCCGGACAAGCGCCCGCTGCATGATGTGGGTGATGTGCGCGACGTACTGCAGCAGCGCTTCGGCATGCAGCTGCCGGACGACCCGCGACTGGACCCGGCCATCAATGACTGGCTGCAGCGCTCACGCGCCGCAACCTTGTAGCGCCGAGCCCATGCTCGGCTGAGCTTGGGCTGCTGGGTCAACAGCAGCCGAGCATGGGCTCGGCTCTACGCAACCGCGCGCGCCTGCAGCGTAATGCGGTTGCCTTCGCTGTCGCGGATCTCGGCCACACGCCAGTCGCCCGCATCGGCGGGTCCGAAGCGCAGCTCGGCGCCCGCTTGCAGTGCTCGCCCCAGGCTCGCATCCAGGTCATCGACGCCGATGTAGACGCGCGCCCCCTGTTCGGAAGGCCGGTAGTCCGCGCCGTGCACCAGCGCGATGCTGGCACCGGCGGCCTCATCGGAGAACGGCAGGTAGGCCATCCGGCAGCCGTGCAGCACGACAGGTTCGTCCACCGCGACCTGCAGCCACCGCTGGTAGAACGTGATGGCACGGTCCAGGTCACTGGCCGGGATTTCCACATGCAGGATCGGGTTCACTGGCACTCCTTGCTCGGTCCACTCAGATGATGCGCAGGGTAATCGCCTTCAGCACCGCACGGGTGCGATCGCGGGTGCCCAGCTTGTCGAGTATGGCGGACACGTAGTTCTTCACCGTGCCCTCGGCCAGGAACAGGCTGCGCGCGATCTCCTTGTTGCTGTAGCCACCGGCCAGCAAGCGCAGGATCGCCACCTCGCGTTCCCCGAAGGTATCGGTGGGCGGTGCTTCATCGTGGAAGCGGTAGCGGGCGCGTACCGGCTCGGTGCTGACCGGCAGCAGCAGGGTTTCGCCAGCGGCGACGCGCTCGATCGCCTCGCGCAGGTCTGCGGGTGCGGCGTCCTTGAGCAGGAAGCCCTGTGCGCCGGCCTCGCTGGCGCGCAGCAGCAGGTCACTTTCATCAAAGGTCGTCAGCAGCAGCCACGGCGTGGCATCGCCGCGCGCGCGCAGCTGGCGCACTGCCTCGATGCCGTCCATCCCGGGCATGCGGATGTCACTGAGCACAACATCCACGCGCTGGGTGGACAGCGCGTCCAGCAACGCCTGGCCCTCCGCGGCCTCCAGCGCCACGTCCACGCCCAACCCCTGCAACAACGCACGCAGCCCGGCGCGGACCAGCGCCTGGTCGTCGGCCAGGGCAACACGGATCGCGCTGCCGTTCATGCCGGCACCCAGGCGGTCAGGTGCATGCCGCCCTGTGCGGTGCGGGCCAGTTCCAACTGGCCACGCACTGCGGCCAGGCGCTCACGCATGCCGGCGATGCCGTTGCCCTCGCGGATACGTTCGGCGCGCTGGCCGTCGTCACGGATGTCGATACGCAACCGGGAATCCTCCTCGTTGATCGTCAGCCATACGGTGTCTGCGTTGCCATGCCGGGCGGCATTGGTCAGCGCTTCCTGTACCAGGCGCAGCACGGTCTCGGCCATCAGCGGGTCAACCACGCGCACGCACTCGCCGATCTGCAGCTGCAGCTTCGGGCGCGGGAACGGCGCGGCCAGCGCGTGCAATGCGGTGGCCAGATCGAGGCCGCGATCATCGCGCATCGATTGCACCACCTGGCGGATGTCGGTCAGCAACTCGCCGGACAGCTGCTCGGCCAGCACCAATCCTTCGCGCCTGGCCAACACAGGGTCGGCCGCAAGGGCACGCAGGTTCAAGCGCATCGCGGTGAGCTTGTGCCCGGCCACATCGTGCAGTTCGCGCGCCAGGCGCAGGCGCTCGGCATCGCGTGCGCTGTCGGCCAGCAGCGCGCGGGTGGCCAGCAGGTCGGCGTTGACGCGGGCCAGGTCATCGCGGGCCAGCGCCGTGCTGCGGGCATAGTGTGCGGTCAGTGCGGCAAAGGCCTGGAAGCCGCCATAGAGCAGCACCACCAGCAGCGGCTGGCTGAAGCCGCTGTAGCGCAGCACGAGATACATGGCGAGGTTGGCCAGCAGTGCAACAGCCAGCACGAAGCGCGGTGGCCAATGCTCGGCCAGCTGCGCCACCAGCACCACCAGCAGTACCGGTGCGGTGCCGGTACGCGGCTGCAGCGCAACCAGCACGACCGCCAGCAACGCCTGCAACACCGCCGCGACAGCGCGCACGCGGGATGGCACCGACGACCAGCCGTGCACCACGAACAGCAGCAGGAACACGGCAAGCAGCAGCAGGCTCAGCCCGGCACCGTTGCGCTGCACCGCGAATGACAGGCCCACCACCAGCACGGTGGCCAGGCCGGCGAGGCTGAGGGGACGCAACAGATGGCGGAACAGGCTGGGCATGGCCAGATGCTGACCGCCGCGCACGCCGGCGGCAATGGGTCCGGCGCAGAAAGTGACTTCTGGCACGTCGAATCGATGACCACTGGCCCTGAACCCGGTGCAGCGCCGCACGCAGACTGGCGCCACACCGCCACACACACTTCCGGAGCCACTGCCATGATCCGCACCGCCCTGCTCAGCATCGCCCTGACTGCCCTGGCCCTAGCCGGCAGTGCCCACGCCGCCGACCTGGCCGTGACCGTGCACGACGTCCGCGTGCAGACCGGCACCCTGCGCGTTGCGCTGGTCGACAGCGCCGCCGCCTGGGACGGCAAGGCCAGGCCCGTGCAGGCCCAGCAGGCGGCGCCCAGCGGCGACAGCGCCCACTTCACGTTCAAGGGCGTTCCGGCCGGCAACTATGCCGTGCTGCTCACCCACGACGAGAACGACAACGGCAAGCTCGACACCAACCTGGTCGGCATGCCGGTGGAGGGCTACGGCTTCAGCAACAATCCGCAGGTGATGCGCAAGCCGACCTTCGACGAGGCGCGCGTCGACGTACCGGCCGCCGGCACCGCCATCGACATCACCCTGCGCTGATTCCTGCATCCAGACCCGAGGCCACCATGGACCGTCGCCGCTTCCTTCGTACCCTGCTCAGCAGCAGTGCCTGTCTGGCCCTGGGCACCACCGCGCTGCGCAGCGCTCCCGCCTTCGCCGGCGACCCGGCGCGGTTCGCGCAGGGCATGCAGGAACATCCTTGGCTGCTCGGCTGGCGTAGCGTCGGCAGCGAAAGCCTCGGTCCGGCCACCGTGCAGTTGCAGGGAAAGCTGCCGTCAGGCCTGGCCGGCACGCTGTACCGCAACGGTCCGGCGTGGACCGAGCGCGATGGCTTCCGCTACGACCACTGGTTCGACGGCGACGGCATGGTGCATGGCTGGCGCTTCAATGGTGATGGCAGCCTGACCCATCACGGGCGCATGGTTGCCACGCCGAAATTCACCCGTGAACAGAAGGCCGGCCGCTTCCAGTATCCGGCCGCCGGCACCAGCATTCCCGGTGCGCTGGCGGTACGCAACAACGATGATGCCAACGTGGCCAACACCTCGGTGACGATGATCAATGGCCGCCTGTTCGCCCTGTGCGAATCCGGTTCGGCGTTCGAAGTGGACCCGGATTCACTGCAGACGCTTGGCCCCGTCACCTGGCGTCCGGACCTGGCGGCGCTGCCGTTCTCGGCGCACCCGCTGACCGACCGCGACGGCAGCCTCTGGAACTTGGGCTCGATCAGCCTGATGGGGGGCCATGGCCTGCTGGTCTGGCACATCGGTGCGGACGGCCAGCTGCGCAGCGCCAATGTGATCGAAACACCCGAGCATGGCTACCTGCATGCCTTCGCGATGACCGACCAGCACCTGGTGTTCGCGATGATGCCGTTCGATTTCACCGGCGCAGGTGGCAGCTTCTTCGAGCGCATGCAGTTCGCACCGCAGCGTCCGGTGCGCATCGCGGTGGTCGCCAAGGATGCGCCGGACAAGGCGCAATGGTTCGAGGCCCCGTTCGCGGCGATCTACCACTTCGGCGACGCGTTCACCCGCGATGGCGGCATCGTGCTGCGCGCAGTGCGCCACGACGACATCAATGAGGCGCGCTCGCCGATGAAGGAAGCGATGGCCGGTGATGGCGCACACGCGGCCAACAGTGGCGCCAGCCTGGTCGAGCTGCATCTGGACCTGCGTCGTGGACGGGCCCGCTGGCAGACGTTGGGCATCAGCGCCGTGGAGTTCCCGTTGTTCGACCCGCGCTCGGCGAACACACGTGGCGCACGGCTGTATGCGCCGACCATCGACGGCACGGCCACTGCGCCGTACTTCAACGCGGTGGCCGCGTTCGAGATCGAGCACGGGCGCCGCCAGCTCTGGAACTACGGGGCGGACATCATGGCCGAAGAGCATGTGTTCGTACCGCGCCCGGGCAGCCGCAACGCCGATGACGGCTGGCTGATCGGCACCCTGCTCGATCCGGTGAACCAGCGCAGCGGTCTGGCCGTGCTGGATGCGCGCCATGTGGATGACGGTCCGCTGACCCAGGCGTGGCTACCGTATGCGGTGCCACTGGGCTTCCACGGCACCTTCGCCGCGCGCGGCTGAGTCCACGCCACGCGGACACCGTTGTTGGCATGCTGGGTCTCCCTGCCCCGTGGAGTCCTGCATGTCCCTGGCCGACCACCGACGTACGCTGGCACCGCACGGTTTCCTGCGCGTGGCGATCAACCTGGGCAACCCGGTGCTGGCACAGGGCGATGCGCGCTCACCGCGCGGCCCCTCGCTGGAACTGGCTACCGCGTTGGCGCAACGGATGGGGGTGCAGGCACGCTTCACCTGCCACGATGCCGCAGCCTCGGTGGTCGCCGCAGCGGGCGAAGACGGCTGGGATCTGGCCTTCCTGGCGATCGATCCGGCGCGTGCCGACCGCATCGCCTTCAGCGCTCCGTATGTGGAGATCGAAGGCACTTACCTGGTGCGCGAAGACAGCCCGGCGCAGCAAGTGGCCGACCTCGACCGCGACGGACTGCGCATCGCGGTGGGGCGTGGCGCGGCCTATGACCTGTTCCTGAGCCGGGAACTGCGCCATGCCACGATCGAGCGGGCGGACACCTCGGCAGCGGCCATCGCCCTGTTCGACCAGCACCGCCTGGATGCCGCCGCCGGTGTACGCCAGCCGCTGGCGGCCTGGGCGAAGGCACATCCCGGCCATCGGGTGTTGGCCGATCGCTTCACCGCGATCCAGCAGGCAGTGGCGGCACCGGCCTCACGCCCCGCCGATGCACTGCGGGCGCTGTTTGAGGAAGTGGAAGCGATCAAGGCGGGCCCGTTGCTGGAGGAAGCGTTCGCGCGTGCCGGGCAGGCGGTCACCCTTGTGCAGTGACTGTAGAGTCGAGATCGAGCACCGCGCGGCGTTACAGATGCGCGTCCGCCATGTGCTGCACATGCTCGGCGGCCTGCGCATGCAGCCAGTCGCGGAACGCGAGGAAGCCGCGATGGCTGGCCGAGCGCTGCGGGTACACCAGCCAATGCGGCCACGCCGTCTTCAGGCGCTGGCTGGACAGCGCGACCAGCTGGCCGGATTCCAGCAGCAGGCGTGCCCGGGTCACCCGGCCAAGGGCCACGCCTACGCCATCCAGTGCGGCGCGATGGTGCGCCTCCGAATCATCCAGCACCGCCACGAAGCGCGATGGCGGGCTCTGCCCGCTCAACGCGAACCAGGCGCCCCACGCGCCGTCTGGATCACCGAGCAGCGGCCACTGGGTCAGCGGTACACGGTCGATGCCCCCCATGCGCTCGATCAGCGCGGGGCTCGCCATCGGCACCAGCCACTCGTCGAACAGCGGTTCCACCACCAGGCCCGGCCATTGCCCGCTGCCCAGCCGCAGCGCGGCGTCGAACTGGCGCTGCCGCTCGAAATCAATCAGGCGCTCACTCGACTGCAGGTTGATCTCGATCTGCGGATGCTCAGCCACGAAGTGACCCAGGCGCGGCACCAGCCAGGCCGATGCCATCGATGGCACCGCACTGATCGTCAGCACGTGCTCGGCACGCGCGGCATAGGGCTGGAAGGCTTCGTTTATCGCATCCAGATGCGGCCCCACCTGCTCGAGCAGGCGCTGCCCCTCAAGGGTAAGGGTGATACCACGCGGCTGGCGGATCAGCAGCGGCTGCCCGAGCCGTTCTTCCAGCTGCCGCATCTGGTGGCTGAGCGCGCTGACGGTCAGGTTCATCGACGCCGCCGCGCGCGACAGGTTGCCAAGCCGGGCGGCAGCCACGAAGCCCTGGAGGGCATGGAGCGGAGGGCGGGACATAAGGCTTGAAATTCTCTCAAGTCATGCTTGCGGAAATGTCGCTTTTTGCCCGTCCATGCTGCCCGTATCGTGCAATCCACTCAAGTGGAGGCACGCTCATGAACATCTTCGGCGGCTTGTTGTTCCTGCAGGGCCACGTGGCCAGCGCCGAGCTGGCACGCCAGCTGGCCAGCCCGTCCACACCTGCCCCGCAGTGCGCGCGGCAACCGGCCGCGCCGGTTCAGCCGCCGCGAACCCGTTGAAGGCTCCTCAACCTGCATACCAGCGTTGGACGTGTTCAGGCAGCCACGGGATCGGATCGATGTCCAATGCCCGACAACCGTCGAGGGTGTCACGCAGCGCGCCCTCGCCGGGGCCACCGGGGATCCGCAGGCCTTCCTCTTCGGGAAGCTGCACCGCCGCCCAGTCGTGCAACCGGTCCATGCGCAGGCGAAGCGCGGCTCGCAGCCACCCCTTCAGTGGATAGCAGCGATAGCCCTGTTCGCCCAGGCCGGCAACCGCAAGCGACAAAGCGTGGTTGGCACCACGTACCCATTCGGTGCGGCCTCCGGCCTTGTCCTGGACCGTCATCGGCGCCGGCGCGCGGTGCGCCTTGAACGGCGAACGCAGCTGCAGCTCCAGATCCCGCGCGTCGCGCTCGCTTTCCGCTTCCACCAGTGCACCGGCGTCGAGGTCGAAGAACTCGAACCAACGCCGGTGCAATGCGCTGATGCGTCCGAGCGGATCACGTGAGAAACCGATCTTCGCGTAGTCTTCCCACGCACAGGGGAAGACGTAGGCGAAGACACGACCGTCGATGCGGATATCCGACTGCATGTGCGCAGGCTGCCTCGACAACAGCCCGGGTGCAACCGGGCGTTACCGTGGACGCTGCAGCGCCTCCTGCACCGCCGCAGCCACGTCGGTGTTGTCGATGTAACTGCCGTCGTTCCAGCGAACGTGCTGACGGTAGCCGGCATCAACGCCGCGCACGCGCTTGCCCAGCAGTTCCGACCCCGCGCCCTTGGCCCACAATGGCACCAATGCATTGGAATGGTTGCCGGTGGGACGGAAACTGATCCCGGGCATGCGGCCGCGACCGTTGTTGCGTACCGGCGCGAAAGCGACGTCCTGTGCATCCGGGCCCATCGGCATGCTGTTGTCGTGGTCGGTGGTGACGATCAACAGGTTGCGCTCCCAGCCACCGTTGCGCTCGATCCAGTCGACCACCGCCTCCACCGCGTCATTGAACTCCACGGTCTCTTCGATCAGCCGGCCATGCTGCGGCTGATCGCTGCACTGGCCGTAATGCCATTCGGTGCCGCACGCACTGGTATGTGCGGCCCAGTCGGTGGCGCCGCCTTCCACCATCAGGAACAGCCCCTTGGACGAGCGCTGCTGCAGGAACTGCAGTGCGCCACGCGTCATGGTCGCCAGATCGGGCACGCTGTCGATCTTCCTCACTCCCGAAGGCGTGCCTGCATCCTTGCCCAGCACCTGCAGCTGGCGCGCCTGCTGCAGCGTGTTGGCCACGCGCGGTACACCGATCAGCGGCCGGTCGGCCGGCAACCGTCCCTGCGCCAGTGCGGCGAACGCTTCCTTGCTGCGGATCAGGCGCCACGGTCCCGCCGGATTGCCGCCGATGGTGCTGCCCGCTTCCAGCTGCTGCCAATCCTGCTGCGACACCCACTCCCATGGATTCGCACAGCCCTCCGCCTTCGCCGCGTCCGTACCTTCATGGCAGGCGCGGCCGTCGACGCTGTAGCCCGGGCCGCCCGTGCCCATCACCAGGTCCATGTGGCCCTGCGCCAGCATCTGATGTGCGATGGCGTGATAGTTGCTGCGCGATTCGTTCTGCGCCGCGAACGCGGCCGGCGTGGCATGCGCGAACGGCACCGAGGTGACCACGCCGGTGGCCATGCCCAGGCGCTTGGCGCGCAGCGTATTGAACTCGACCGGCTGGCCATCGTTGTTGAAGTTGATGGCGTTGTTGTAGGTCTTGATCCCCGAGGACAGCGCAGTGCCCGCCGCCGCACTGTCGGTAGCCACCGCGGCCAGGTACTGGTAGCCCGCAAAGGGCAGGTCCTGCGCAGGAACCGGCGCGTCATCCCAGGCCTTGCCCGGGTCGTAGCCAAGCGTCTGCGCGTTGTCACCGGTCGGCTGGCTGCTCGCGTTCAACGGAAAGGTGGTCACCGCCAGGCGCAGTGGGAAATCCGCATAGGGTGCGCCTTCACGGCTGCCGTACTGCCAGTAGGCGGCGGCGTCCCAGGTACCCCAGCCGGCACCGTCGTTGATCATCACGATCACATTGAGCGGACCGGCTTCGGTGCTGGAAACAGCCTCGGCGCGCACGTTGGGCTGGCAACCGCCAAGTGCGGCCAGCGCGAGCAGCAACGAAGAATGAAGCCAGCGGCGTGGAATGCGTGCAGTCATCGGATGTCCCGTCGGGCCATCGGCGGCCCACAATGACGATACGTTATATCGTTTCAATATTTCAGCTTCGTGCAGTCGCCGCACACTATCCTCCTGGGTTCCCACTGCCATCGTTGCTTCCATGCCGTCTCCTGCTCCTGCGCGTGCACCGCTGTCGTCCATCACCCTCGATGCGGCAACTTTCGCGGTGATTCACCAGCACAACGCGGATATCGCCAGGCAGCCGGCCTCGCTGACCAAGCTGATGACCGCCTACGCGGCTTACGAATGTGTCGAGGAGCGCGGGCGCTCGTGGGGCGACGAAGTCACCATCGCCGCCGACGACGTGCATGCGGTCGCCGACGATGAAACGCGCATGGGCCTGGTGCCCGGCGAAACGGTCACGCTCGCGCGCCTGCTGGAAGGGTTGATGATCGTCTCCGGCAATGACGCGGCGCTGGCCATCGCGCGCCACCTGGACGGATCGCAGCCTGCGTTCCTGGAGCGCATGAACCGGCACGCACGCCAGCTCGACCTGCGCAGCAGCTGGTTCGCCAGCGTCTCCGGCATCACCACGCCGCGCCATGCATCCAGCGCGCGCGACATGGCAGTGCTGGCCGCCTGCCTGCTGAATGACCATCCGCAGATACTGGCAATCACCGCGCAGCGCGCGTTCGTGCATGGCAGCTTCAGCCGCAACAACCAGAATGCGCTGCTTGGCGATGACGGCGTGGATGGATTGAAGACCGGCTACACCCAGGCAGCAGGCTTCTGCCTGGCCGCCACCGCATGCCGGGCAGTGCCCGGGCGGGATCAGCCGGTACGCCTGATCACCGTGGTGCTGGGTTCTGAAAGCCGCGACGCGCGCGATGCCCTAGTGCGCGATCAGCTGGCGGCAGGATTCGCCACGCTGGCCAGCAGCACTGCCGGGGCCTGACGCCCGAAGCCGCTCAGCGCCGCTTGACCGTCGCCACGATCAGCCGCTGCAGCTCGGCCTCGGCGTTGGTCTTGTCCAGCGCGCCTGCCGCCACGGCTTCAGACAGGGCTTCAGCCGCACCGAGAATCGCCCAGCGCCCAGCAAGTGGCACCGTGCCACCGGCGGCAAACGGACCCAGCCATACGTCGCAGTTGTCGATGAAGTCCTGCTGGTAACGCCGCCGCACCTCGTGCAGTTCCGGCGCTCCCACCAGCGCGGCGAGGATGCCCTGCACTTCACTGCCCTGGCTGAGGATGCAGTCGATGTAGCCGGAGGCGATGGCCGCCGCACGGTCGGCCAGCTGCGCGCGGGCGCGGCCGATACGCTCGTGGAATACCACCGTCTGGCGCCCGTCATAGTCATCGTAGAGCGCGGCCAGCAGGCCGTTGCGGGTCACGAAGTGATCGTAGGCCACCGGCTTGGTCACGCCCGCCGCCTCGGCCAGCCGACCCAGCGTCAACGCGTCGGTGCCTTCTTCGCCAACCAGCGCCCAGGCCACGTCCAGCAACTGCCGGGCGCGTTGCTCGCGGGTCAATCGGCGGCGCGTGGGAGCGGCGTTGGCAGGCATCGGCGGAACACGGCGATCAGCGCATCGGGGTGCCTATTTTACGACCGATCGCCAGCGCGGTCTGCAGATGCGTTCCGGCCGCACCGGTATCGGCATCCAGCAGCAGGTCGGACGTCAGCACGCGCGCGCCGCAGTAGTCGAAGATGCCCATGTCGATCTGCGTCTTCATCGCCGCATCGTAGCCACGACGTTCAACCATCGCTGCATCGGCGCCGCCCAGCCCCACCAGATGCACGTTCAGGCGCTGCAGCTTCTTCACCAGCTTGCCCTGCGCATCCTGTGCGTAGGCCCATTCGTTGGTGAAGACCCGGTCGATCCAGCCCTTCAGCAGTGCCGGGAACGACCACCAGTACAACGGGAACACCAGCACCAGCGTATCGGTCGCCTCCAGCCGTGCGTGCTCGGCGGCGATGTCGGCCGGTACGGCGCCAGTGCTGCGGAACAAAGCCTGGTCCTGAGCGTTGAAGCGTGGATCGAAGCCTTCGGCCATCAGATCGGCGTAGGCCACAGTGTTGCCGGCGTCGGCCGCAGTGATGGCATCGCCGATGCGATGCGCCATCGCATGGGTCAGCGAACCGGGTTCAGGGTGGGCGATGACAATGAGGCTGTGCATGGGGGTCTCCAGGAATCAATACCTACCAATAGTAAGTAGTGATTTCCAGGATACCAGCGCCATCGATGGGACGCTGTTTTCGCATCCACCGTATAGTGCGGCGGTGCCCCGTGAGACACCCGAACATGGATCGACGCCTGCCCTTGACGATGCTGATGCTGATGCTGATGCTGCTGTCGCTGTTGCTGTTGCTGCCATCCGCCTTCGCAGGTGAACTCAGTCCCAGTGATGCGAAGGCTCTGCGCGAAGATGTGCGCGCCATGATGGCTGTATACGCCCGCGGCGATGCGGACTTCCTCATCGAACGCACCCATCCCAGCCTCAAGCGACTGGCCGGCGGCGATGACGCCTTCCAGGCGATCACCCGTGATGCGTTGAAGAAGCAGCACAACGACGGTGTAGTGATCATCAGCGAAGATGTAGGTGTGCCGACCCGGACCTATGCTGCCGGAGAGGAAGAAGTCTGCTTCGTGCCACGCCAATCCCTGATACGGGTGCGTGAAACCCCAATGCGCAGCACCACGTTCATGGTGGCCGTGCGCCGCGTTGGTGGTTCCGGCTGGACGTATCTGGATGGCACCGGGCTGCAGGGCAATCCAAACCTGCTTCGCCAACTGCTGCCAGCGCTGGAACCCGACGTGACCTTACCCAAGCGGGAGATCGAGGCGCTGTAGTCGCCGGCCCCTCCCGCCTTGCACGGCGTGGATCTAGCGGAACAGCGCGTTCAAGGCCGTGCCCGACGCCGCCTGCTGCAGGCCATCGAAGCGTCCGTCCTGCACGATCGGCTGGGTCGCCCGCATCAACCCAGCCCACGCGGCACGCGCCAGCGCACCGCCCAGGCTGACCCGGCGAACGCCAAGTGCGGCGATGTCCTGCAGGCTCAGTGCTGTGGGTCCAGCGACCAGCAGGTTCACCGGCTTCGAGCCCGCGGCGGCGACCACCGCGCTGATCTGTTCGCGCGTGCTGATGCCCGGTGCATACAGCACATCCGCGCCGGCCTCGGCATAGGCGCGCAGGCGCCGCAGGGTGTCCTCCAGATCCGGCACGCCAACGAAGAAATTCTCGGCCCGCGCGACCAGCAGCACATCGACCCCCGCGCGGTCGATGGCCGCACGTGCTGCACACAGTCGCTCGACCGCCTGCCCGATCGGCCGCAGCGGTGCATCGGCCACGCCGCTGGCGTCCTCGATCGACAGCGCCGCGATACCGGTGTCGACGGCCGCCGCCACCGCCTCGCCCACTGCCTGTGGCGTGGCGCCGAAGCCATCACCGAAGTCGGCATTCAACGGCAATGGGGTCGCTGCCGCCATCAGCCGCAGATGTTCCAGTGTGGCCTGCAGCGAAACCGCCCCATCCGGCCGCCCTTCACTCCAGGCGCAGCCGGCACTGGTCGTGGCCAGTGCCTGGAAGCCCTGCCGCTGCAGGTAGCGGGCGCTGCCCACGTCCCACGGATTGGGCAGCACGAAGCAACCCTGCGCGTGCAGCTGGCGGAAAAACGCGCGCTTTTGCTGTGTGTCGGCATCGGGCGAGATCATGGAAGGGCTCCGGGGCGGCAGACCTGCACCCTAGCCCGCCCAGCGGCCACGCTCAACGACAACGGGGCGCACCTGCATGAGGTGATGCCCCCTGCTTATTGGACGCTGTGGATGCGGGTGCCCGAGCGTGCTTGCCTGCCCACACGATGCCGCCACGGAGCCCTTCATGCACCCGGACCCGCAGACCCTCACCTACGCCGGCGATGATGACGCCCACTGGGCCGACCTGCTTTCGCCGGCACGGCGCCGCCTGATCGCTTCGGCGGGTCTGGCCGCTGGCGGCCTGGCCAGTGCCTCGACCGCCGCCGCAGCACCGCGCGGCAACGACGCGGTGAACACCACCGAGCCTGGCCGCCCCGGCTTCCGTGCCATCGTGCCGCCAGCACCGGAAGGGCGCAGCCCCTGGGGCCAGGCCACGGCCAGCGAACCGACCCCGCGCCCGGCCAGCGTGCGTCCCGGCGAGGCCACCCTGCCCGTGACCCCACGCGCCTACACCGACATCAAGAGCTATCACGCTCACATCTACTTCGATGAGGACAGCTTCGAAAAGGCCGCGCTGCTACGGCGCTGGGCCGCCGAGCGGTTCCCGGTGGAGCTGGGCAACTGGAACCTTGAGCCGCGTGGGCCGCATGTCACGCCCTCGTTCTATTTCGGCTTTACCAACGACCTGCTCCCCGTGCTGGTGCCCTGGCTGCAGCTCAACAGCCTGGGCCTGACCATCCTGATCCACCCCAATACCGGTGATGGCCGCGCCGACCACCTGTATTACGCGTTGTGGGTAAACCGCGCGCAGCCGGTGAATGCCTACAACTGGCCGGCACCGAAGCCTGGAGAACGGGAACCGCTGGAAGAGGTGTTCCCGAACGTGGTGCCGACGGTGCCGCTGGAGTCCTGACCCGCCTTTCCGGTGGGTGCGTAGCTTGCTGCGCAACCTGGGCCTGCCCTTCGGTGCGTACGTAGCTTGTTGCATATGGAACTTCCTTCATCCACGCATGGCGTGGATCTACTGACCGGCGGCCCCGTCGCCCGCGCTTGGCGCGGATCCCCCGGCGTGGCCCTTGCCGCCATCGTCGGCCTACGTGCATCCATCCCCCGCCCGCAAGGCATTCAGCGCGCCTTGATCCGCCGCCCCGCATAGGGCCGCAAGCGCTTCCGCAGATTTCAAACGGTCGATTGAAACGCTGCAAACTTCGCCGAACTGGACAGCATCCGCCGGTTCCGCCAGACTGCCGCCCTTTCCCGTCTTCCGGATCCCATGGCGAAGCTGCTGGTCCTGCACGGCCCCAACCTCAACCTGCTCGGCACACGCGAGCCGGAGGTCTACGGCCACACCACGCTGGCCGACATCGACCAGGCCCTGGCCAGCCAGGCATCGGCCGCCGGACACGCGGTGGAGAGCCTGCAGTCCAATGCCGAGCACGTGCTGGTGGACCGCGTGCAGGCCGCACGCGACGACGGAACCGCTTTCATCCTGATCAACCCCGCCGCCTTCACCCACACCTCGGTTGCCCTGCGCGATGCGCTGGCCGCGGTGGCGGTGCCGTTCATCGAGATCCACCTGTCCAACCCGCATACCCGCGAACCGTTCCGCCAGCACAGCTACTTCAGTGACAAGGCGGTGGGCGTGGTGTGCGGCTTCGGTGCCGACAGCTACCGCTACGCGATGGACGCGGCGCTGCTGCGGGTATCCGCCACCTGATTGTCGACCCGGGCGCCCACGGCGCTCTCCTCACCTAGATAGAAACCAAAGAGGCCCTCATGGATCTGCGCAAAATCAAGAAGCTGATCGACCTGCTGGAAGAGTCGAACCTGGCTGAAATCGAAATCAAGGAAGGCGAAGAGTCGGTGCGCCTGTCGCGTGCCCCGGTGGCCGGCTATGCCGCCCCGGTCGCCGCCCCGGTGTATGCCGCTCCGGCCGCTCCGGCGGCGCAAGCGATGCCGATGCAGTCGCCGACCGAAGCCTCCACCGGCGGCACCGCCAAGCCGGGCCCGGCACTGCCGGAAGGCCACGTGCTGCGCTCGCCGATGGTCGGCACCTTCTACGCCTCGTCCGCCCCGGACAAGCCGGCCTTCGTCACCGTTGGCCAGCAGGTCAAGGAAGGCGAGACCCTGGCCATCATCGAAGCGATGAAGATGTTCAACCCGATCGAAGCCGACACGTCCGGCACCATCGTCGCCATCCTCGGCGAGAACGGCCAGCCGGTCGAATTCGACCAGCCGCTGTTCGTGATCGGCTGAGGGGCACGCCATGCTCGACAAAGTCGTCATCGCCAACCGAGGGGAGATCGCGCTGCGCATCCTGCGCGCGTGCCACACCCTCGGCATTCGCACGGTGGCCGTGCACTCCACGGTCGACCGCAACCTCAAGCACGTGGCCATGGCCGACGAGTCGGTCTGCATCGGTCCGGCGCCGTCGCCGCAGAGCTACCTCAACATCCCGGCCCTGATCGCCGCGGCGGAAGTCACCGACGCCCAGGCCATTCACCCGGGCTACGGCTTCCTATCGGAGAACGCCGACTTCGCCGAACGCGTGGAGGAGTCCGGCTTCATCTTCATCGGCCCCAAGGCCGACACCATCCGCATGATGGGTGACAAGGTCGAGGCCATCCGCGCGATGAAGGCCGCCGGCGTGCCGTGCGTTCCCGGCTCGGGCGGCCCGCTGGGTGAGGACATCGTCGCCAACACCAAGATCGCCCGCGAGATCGGTTACCCGGTCATCATCAAGGCGGCAGGCGGTGGCGGTGGTCGCGGCATGCGCGTGGTGCACGCCGAAGCCTCGCTGAAGACCTCGATCGAAACCACCAAGAGCGAAGCCAAGGCCGCGTTCGGCAATGGCGAGGTTTACATGGAGAAGTTCCTGGAGAATCCGCGCCACGTGGAAATCCAGGTGCTGGCCGACGGCCAGGGCAACGCCATCCACCTGGGCGAGCGTGACTGCTCGATGCAGCGCCGCCACCAGAAGGTGGTGGAAGAAGCGCCGGCACCGGGCATCACCGCCGAGCAGCGCGAGCAGATCGGCAAGGTGTGCGTGGAAGCCTGCATCCGCATCGGCTACCGCGGCGCCGGCACCTTCGAGTTCCTGTACGAGGACGGCCGCTTCTACTTCATCGAGATGAACACCCGCATCCAGGTGGAGCATCCGGTCACCGAAATGGTCACCGGCATCGACCTGGTGGCCGAGCAGCTGAAGATCGCCGCCGGCCAGAAGCTGTCGATCAAGCAGAGTGACGTGGTGCTGACCGGCCATGCCATCGAATGCCGTATCAACGCCGAGGATGCAGAAACCTTCGTGCCGAGCCCGGGCACCATCACCGGCTTCCATCCGCCGGGCGGTCCCGGCGTGCGCGTGGACACCCACATCTACAGTGGCTACCGCGTGCCGTCGAACTACGACTCGATGATCGGCAAGCTGATCGTGCACGGCCCGGACCGCGAAACCGCCATTGCCCGCATGCGCGTGGCACTGAGCGAAATGGTGGTCGATGGCATCAAGACCAACGTCGCGCTGCAGCAGCGGATCATGCGCGACAAGGGCTTCCAGGCCGGTGGCCAGAACATCCACTACCTGGAAAAGCGCCTGGCCGAACGCAAGAACAAGCCGATCGCACTGACCTGATCGGCGCCGCGTGCTGGACATGAAAAGGGCGGGGATATCCCCGCCCTTTTCCGTTGCTGCAGCGCCGAGCCCATGCCCGGTGCTACAGCAGGCGCATCAGCGCTTGTCGGCAGCTTCGGCCGGGATCTGCGAGTTCGCCAGCGGACGCACGCCGTTGGGCGAGGTCGGGTCGACGATCACCATGGTCTCGGTCGAACCATCCGGCCACACCACCTGGAAGGTGCTGCCCGCCGGCAGCGACGCAAACGGCATGCCGCTCTGCGCCCGATAGACCGCGGCCACCTGGCTGGCACCGGCACGGCGCACGTCTTCCTGCGCCTTCACAGTAGTCAGTTCCACCTTCGACAGATGCCGGTAGCGATCTTCATAGGTATCGATCATCAACAGGCCAACGGCGCCGGCCGAGTAGGCCACGAACAGGGCCACCCAGAACCAGAACTTGGCCCCGTGCAGGAATCGGCGGTAGTTCATTGCTCGTTCCTCTTTCCAACCAATCGCTTGATCCATTCCTTCATCTTCCCAGCGCCCTGCCGCGATACCGCAGCGTCATACACGAAATCCCGGAAATCCTGCGTACCATCCTGCGAACAGATCCCTCCGTTCGCACAAAAACTGTTGACCAGCACACTGTCTGCCCCACACGGTAGACCGAGTTCGCAGGCCGCGAGCCGCCATGCGAGTTCACTCAGCTGCTCGCCCGCCACCAGCCCGCTGAGCGCGCGGTCACCCGAGGCACGCACGCCCATCCCCGGTGCGATGGCCATGAAGGCCTCCGGGTCACGCGAGGTGCGCACCCGTTCAACCAGGTCACGGCGGTACTCGGGGCTGTCCTGCAGCGGTTCGCCCTCGGCGAACAGCGCAGCCTCGGCAGCCAGGTTGCCCTGTGCAGCCGCCTTGCGCCGTTCGGACAGCACCAGGGCCGTGCCCAGCTTGTCGCCCGGCACGAACCCGCCGCAACGCTGCGCGACGCGTTCGCGCGCCTGCACCATCGCCGGTGCGGCAGTCAGGCCCAATCCGGCCAGCACGTTGTTGTCCAGGCGGTAGCCACCCGGATCGACCGCATACTGCGCGCAATAGTCGTAGACACGGCTGAGCATCCAGCGCGCCTCGTGATTGCCTTCGTCCGCCTGCGCACGCAAACGCTGCGCATAGGCGTAGAGGTCGGTGGCCTCTTCGAGATCAGCGCGGATATCCAGGGGCAGCCCGGACGGCAATGCACCGCCACGCTCGAAGGGTGCCAGCCGGCGCGCGAGCGCCTCCGGCATCACCGGCAGCGGTGCCGCACTGTCAGTGGCCGCCCCCCCAACCGCCAGATCCGCCGAGGCTACCGAAGAAGCCGGAGCATGGCCGCTGGCCCGATAACCGGCCACGCCCAGCACGGCCACGGCCGGCAGCACGAGCAACCAGGTTTTCAGGGTAGGAGCGAAGGCCATCGGCGGCGGCGGGCGATACGGCACACAGGAAAGCACGAAGTTTAGCAAGGCCCGACGGGCCTGTCTGAACGGGCTTCGTTCATCCGGGCACAGCATCTCAGGCAATACGGAGACGCTCCGATGGTCTAGCATGGCCCCCTTTCCCGCGATTGCCCCCACCACCATGCCGTTCCTGGAACTGACCCTGCGCTGCACCGAAGCCACCCAGCCCCGCTATGAAAATGCGCTGGAGGACGTGGGTGCACTGGCCGTGACCCTGCTCGATGCCGAGGCCGATACCAGCAACGAACAGGCCATTCTCGAACCAGGCGTGGGCGAGACCCCGCTGTGGGACACCCTGGTGCTGAGCGCGCTGTTCCCCGCCGACAGCAACGCGCTGTTGCTGCTGGCCGCACTGGAAGCCTTCGATCCAGAACTGGACTGGAGCAGCGGCAGCTTCCGCGCGGTCGAGGATGAAGACTGGGAACGCGCCTGGCTGGACCAGTTCCAGCCGATGGATTTCGGCAGCCGTACCTGGATCGTGCCGTGGAATCACGAACTGCCCGACGCCGCACAGGCCGCCGACGCCGCCGTGGTACGGCTGGACCCGGGCCTGGCGTTCGGTTCGGGTACCCACCCGACCACCGCACTGTGCCTGCGCTGGCTGGACCAGTTGGCCGTGGATGGCCTGCTGCAGGGCCAGCGCGTGCTCGACTTCGGTTGCGGCTCGGGCATCCTTGCACTGGCCGCGCTGAAGCTGGGCGCCGCTGAAGCCATCGGCGTGGACAACGATCCGCAGGCGCTGGTCGCCACCGCCGACAATGCCGAGCGCAACGGCGAACAGGCCCGCATGCACGTGTACCTGCCGCAGGACGAACCGGCCGCGACCTATCCGATCGTGGTCGCCAACATCCTCGCCTCGGCGCTGGATGCGCTGGCCGAACTGCTGGCCGCACGCGTCGCCGCCGGCGGCCGCATCGCCCTGTCCGGCATCCTGCATGGCCAGGAAGGCGAACTGCTGCAGCGCTACGCGGCCTGGTTCGATGATCTGCAGGCCACCCAGGACGGCGACTGGATGCGCATCACTGGCGTGCGCCGCGCCTGATCGTGGTTGAATGACCGCTGGATCCGAGCCCGCGCCCTGAGCATGTCCGAGCCGAACCCACCCCGCCGCCCCCTGGCCACCTTCCTGCGCAAGACCCCGGAAGGTGAGGTTGCGCCTGCGTCCGATCCGCGCATGCAGGATCAAACCGGGCAGACAACGCCTGTGGAGCAGGTGCAGGCCGAGCCCAGCAATCTGGCGCAACCACCGGCCACACAAATGCGACACGACGATGACGCTGTCATCGTTGCTGAAGCTGCAGCCATCGAACCGGCGCTGGCCGCGGTGCAGGCAACGGCGGTCACCAGCGATGCCCCCAGCTTCCTCGGCAGCGCACGCCAGCGCACGCTGCCAGCCCCCCGCTGGCACTGGCTGCTGGTCGCCGGGCTGGCGTTGTTGCTGGTCCTGCAGAGTGTGCTGGCCGACCGTGCGCGGCTGGCTGCCGACGCCGGCAACCGCGTATGGCTGGGTGCACTGTGTGGCGTGCTGCGCTGCAGCCTGCCCGCCTGGCACGAGCCCGCTGCATTCACCATGACCAGCCGCGAAATCCGCCCCTTGCCAGGCCAGGCCGGCGTGCTGCAGGTGCAGGCCAGCATCCGCAATGATGCGCGCTGGGCACAGGCGTGGCCGGACCTGCGGCTGTCATTGTCCGATGCCGATGGCCGGGTGATCGGCAGCGGCGTGTTCACGCCCGCGCAATACCTGGGTGAGAGCCCCGGCGCAGCCCTGCTGGAACCGGGCCAGAGCGCGCGCGTCGCGTTCCGGGTACAGGAGCCCGCTGCGTCCACCGTCGCATTCACCTTCGACTTTCTCTGACCGGGGGCAGGCGACCAGCCGTGGCAGGCCGGGCACGCTCGCGCTAGACTGGCCGCCACCACCTCGTCCGGCCGCGCGCTCCGCGCGCACGGGCCAACCGAATCGGGAACCCCCTTGAACGCTGTCCTTTCTCGTCCTGACAACAGTCGTGGCGCTCCCCGGCCACCGCTGCGTGAACACGTCGCCCAGTCCGTGCGCCGCTACCTGCGTGACCTTGATGGCTGCGATGCGGACGATGTCTACGAGATCGTGCTGCGCGAGATGGAGATCCCGCTGTTCGTGGAAGTGCTCAACCACTGCGAAGGCAACCAGAGCCGCGCCGCGGCGATGCTGGGCATCCACCGTGCCACCCTGCGCAAGAAACTGAAGGAATACGGCATCAGCGCGTAAGCGCGCGCGTGGGTGGCGCCAGCTGCTGGCGGGCAACCCAATGATGCACGATGGCACGATGTTGCAGTTGCCGGCCAGCGGCCGGCACTACCGGTAGATCCACGCCATGCGTGGATGGAAGCCGGCAGAATCAACCGCCGCCGCCCGCCTTCCAGTAATACCGCACCACGTGGAAGAACACCGGCGCGGCAAAGCACACCGAATCCAGCCGGTCGAGCATGCCACCATGGCCCTCGATCATGTGGCCCCAGTCCTTGATACCACGATCACGCTTGATCGCCGACATCACCAGGCCGCCCCAGAACCCCATCAGGTTGATCAGCAGCGACAGGCCGAACGCCTGCAGCGGCGTGAACGGGGTGATCCACCACAGCGCTGCGCCCAGCGCGCTGGCACTCAGCACGCCACCGACGAAGCCCTCCACCGTCTTCGATGGCGACAACTTGGGCGCGATCAGGTGCTTGCCCAACAACTTGCCCCAGATGTACTGCAGCACGTCCGAGGACTGCACCACGATCACCAGGAAGGCGAACAGCAAGACGTTGCGCGACGGATCATGGCCGGGCACGTGCAGGTTCAGCAGCAGCGGCACGTGCGAGATGCAGAACACGCAGATCATCAGGCCCCACTGCACCTTCGCGGTCCGCTCCAGGTAGTGCGTGGTATCACCGCCGATGGTCGACAGGATCGGCAGGAACAGGAACGCATAGACCGGAATCAGCAGCGTGTACATGCCGTACCAGTCGATCCACACCAGGTAGTACTGCCACGGCAGGACGATGTAGAACGCGGCCAGCAGCGCGTAGTAGTCGCCCGAGCGGGTCGGCGCCAGCGTGATGAACTCGCGCAACGCGAACAGCGAGATGATCGCGAACAGCACGATCACCCCGGCACGTCCGAAGAACAGCGCCAGCCCGACCACGATCGCCATCACCCACCAGGCGCGTATGCGTGACACCAGGTTGGCGATGACTGCACTGGGCTGGCCGCGCTGGCGCCAGCGCAGGGTCTCGGCCACCAGCGTGGCCAGCACCAGCACTGCCCCCACACCGGCAAACAGCAGGCCGGTCTGCTGGCCGACACTCTGCGTTGCCAGATCGCCAGATACATCCAGCACGAAACTCATGCACGACCTCCATTCGGCGCCAGGTCCAGCAGCGCCTGTCGGCTGCGGGCCAGGAAGGCGGCCTTGTCCTCGTCAGCCTGCAGCCGCAGCGGCGTACCGAAGGTGGCCGTGCACAGCAGCGGCAGCGGCAGGAACCGGCCCTTGGGCATCACCCGCTTCAGGTTGTCGATCCACACCGGCACGAACTCCAGTTCCGGTCGTTGCCGTGCCAGGTGGTAGATGCCGCTCTTGAACGGCAGCAGCGGCTCATCGCCCACGTTGCGCGTGCCTTCCGGAAACAGGATCAGCGAGCAGTCTTCGTCCACGGCCTCGCGCAGTACCTGCAGCGGATCCTGCTGACGATGCCCGGCCTCGCGCTCGACCAGCACACCGTTGAACACCGCGTCGATCAGGTAGCGACGCAGGCCGTCGCGCTGCCAATATTCGGCCGCGGCCACCGGGCGCACCTGCCGTCGCAATGCCGGTGGCATCGACGACCAGATCAGCACGAAGTCACCATGGCTGGCATGGTTGCCGTAGTACACGCGACGCTCGCTGGACGGCGCACAGCCGATCCACAGCGCGCGGGCGCCGGTCACCACATGGATCGCACCACTGCAGGCGCGGGCAATCAGTTCGGCAAGCATCGGTCCCTCCCGTTCACGTCTGCGGCCACAACACGGCCACCACCAGCAGTACGAACTGCACTGCGGTCAGCAGGTACTGGCGCAGCAGCAGGCGGCGCATGCCGGCCCAACGCGCATCCCAGCCGCGCAGTTGTGCAGCGCGCGAGGCACGGCGCAGGCCACTGTCGTGCAGCAGCTGATCGGTGCGGCGCGCGGCGGCTTCGTCGTGCAGGCCCTCATCGCGCAGCAGCTGCAGCAGGTTGGCATCCAGCCCCACACGCCACGCGTGGTAGGCCTGTGCGATGCCCGCGGCAACACTGAGCAGCAACAGCCCGGCAGCGATCATCGCCAGCCCCGTCTCGATGCCGAGCAGCAGCAACGCCACCAGCAACAGGCCCAGCGACAGGCATGCCGGCCAACGCCCCTGCCGCAGCAGCAGCTGCATGGTCGCCAGATCGGGAACAGTGCTCATGCGCGCGCTCCTGCTGCAGCGGTGATGGCATGCAGATGCGCCGCGCCCAGCACGATGCCGGGGCGTGCCACACGCACGATCGCGACCGCAGCGTCAGCATCGGCCGCACGACCGCTGCGCAGCAGCCAGGTGGCCACGCTGGCCGCACTGCGCGAATAGCCCAGCGCACAGCACACCAGCAACGGCCCGTGCGCATGGAGCCGCTCGATGGCCTCGACTGCCTCGCGCAGCTGCTCCGGCGTGGGCACTACCAGGTCCAGCATCGGCACACTGGCGTACGCCGCGCCTGGCGCGCGGCAGGACAGCTCGGCACAGGCATCCACCACGCCCGACAGTGGCGGCGGCAACGCGCCGTCGGGAATGCGCCCCAGCCACACGCCGTCCATCACCGGCACCGGCCGCGGCACACGCCGCGTCCATAGCCGCGAATTGATCCAGGCTGCACCCAGGTACGGCGCCAGCAGCCAGCGCGCGGCCACGGTCAGGCGACCATCGGCGCGTTTCTGGAACACCGCCGTACCCAGCCCGGCATAGGCCAGCGCCACCAGCAGCAGCGACACCACCGGCCACAGCAGCCAAAGCGCCGTGCCCCCCAGCACCACCACCGGCACCAGCAGCACCCCCGCGCCCAGCAGATAGAACGAGGCCAGACGCCAGCGCTTTGGATCACGCGCCGTGCGCCAGGCCCGCAGTGGCGGCGTGCCCTGCTCGGGCCACAGCCAGACGCACAGCCAGCCGGCCAGCAGGCCGGTCGGGATATCGATGAAATGATGCTGGAACGTGGTCAGCACCGAGACGCCGATCAGCAGCGCCCACACATGCAACACCCAGCGCCACACGCCGTGCAGATACTGCGCGAACTTCACCCACAGCACGATCAGCAGCACGATGTGCAGCGACGGCGCCTGGTTGAACGGCTTGTCGAAACCCAGCAGCACATCGAACAGCCAACCGAACACGCCGCCGATCTCCGGCCGCTCGAAGCTGAAGCGCAGTGGCCACAGCAGGAAACAGGTCACCGCGATCAGCTGTGCACTGAGCAGCCGCAGCGCGTGCCGGTCCAGTTCGAGGCGCTGACGGCACAGGAAGAACGAGACCGCATAGAACAGGTCGATCGACCAGTACGGCACAATCGTCCACGGCACGAACGGGATGCGTGTCTCCCACGCGAACGCCATCACCGGCAACGCAGCGTGGCGACCGGCCATCCAGTTGGCGAAGCCATAGCTGGCGAAGAAGAACGGGCCCAGCAGGGCCAGCCACAGCAGGGCGCGCCGCCAGGGGCGCCCTTCCGCGGCCAGCGGGGTTGCAGCGAGTGTCGCCATCACGCGGTCCGGCGTGCCAGCGACACGGTGAAGATGCCGAAGTCGTCGATACGCTGCGCCACCTTCTCGAACCCGGCCAGGCGTACCAGCTCATCCATCTCCTGCTGGGTACGGCGACGCATCACCCACGCCGCGCCGCCACGGTGGCTGGTCAAGGCCCGCGCGATGAATTCCAGCTGCGGGTGCCAGGGCTGGCCGGTGTAGGCCAGATAGCCGCCCACTGGCACTGCCGCAGCGATGCCCTGCAGCGATCGCAGCACCGCATCGTTGTCGGGGAACAGCTCGTACAGGCCGGACACCACCGCCAGCGTCGGCGCCGGGTCCACCGTGGCCAGCTGTGCCGGGTCGAACGCATCGCCCTGCTCGAAGCGCGCAATGTCGGCCGCACCGAGGCGCTCGATCAACGCCTGGCCCTGGGTCACGTTCAAGTCGCTGAAATCACGCAACACGATGCGGTCGGCGCGCTGTTCGTCCTGGCCCAGCGCTTCCAGCACATAGCGGCCATGGCCGGCGGCCACGTCCAGCACGCGCACCGGCGTGCCCTGCCCGCGCAGGCGCTGGGCAGCATCGCGCAGCAGTTCCTGCAGGTGCTGGCCACGGATGCGGATGCCGCGCCAGCCGATTGCGTCCAGGTAATTGCGGTCGACCATGCGGCCCAGCGGGCCCTTGCCGCGCGCTTCGTTGCGATAGATGTAGTCAAGCGTGCTGCCGGAATCGAAACCGGTCCGCAGGCCCAGCGCAATGCCTTCGGACAGCGTGCCAGCGAAGCGCAGGCCGCCGCGCACCACACGCCAGCGCAGGTCGGCCAGGCTGTTGCGCTCCGGTGGCC
The DNA here is from genome assembly GCF_029839005.1 of Stenotrophomonas sp. GD03958. Classification (NCBI taxonomy): domain Bacteria; kingdom Pseudomonadati; phylum Pseudomonadota; class Gammaproteobacteria; order Lysobacterales; family Lysobacteraceae; genus Stenotrophomonas; species Stenotrophomonas sp. GD03958. The sequence continues at coordinate 30,276 of NZ_JAOBZT010000031.1, forward strand.
AGGCCAGGATCTCCGATTCCTCGAAGGTCGGTCCATGACGGTGCGCGTCGCGCCGTGACAGCTCGCGCAGCGGCTCGGCAAAACGCGCCTGGATGAAGCTGCGGATGCGCGCCAGTGCTGGTGCACGATCGCGCTCGCCCAGCGTGTCGTGGAAGAAGCCCGGCAGGTGCACGCGCTCCTTGATCGGGCTGGACAGGCGCTCGTAGAAGCGGTCCTGCGGGCCGCGATGCACCACGAAGTCCGAACCGGACACCAGCAGCTGCACCGGCACGCTGATGGCCTGCGCATCGGCGACGATGCGGTCAGCCGCTTCGTACAGGCCCAGCAGCACGCGCACCGAGATCGGCCGGGTGATCAGCGGATCGGTACGGTAGCTTTCCACCCGCGCCGGATCGTGGGTCAGCCACTGCGGCTTGACGTAGCTGTTGACGAAGAAGTTGCCGCGCAGCTTCTGCATCAAGGCCAGGCCCGGGCGTGCGAACGGCACGTACAGCTTCACCTTGAACGCCGGCGAGGCCATCACCAGCGCGCGCAGGCGTGGCGCGTAGTCGTGCACCCAGGTGGCGGCGACCACGGCACCCACGCTCTGCGCGATCACCACGATGTCTTCCACCGCGATCCCGTGCTCGGCACCGATGTGGGCAATGAAGCTATCGAGGTCGCGCACCAGCGCCGGGAAGCCCGGTGCATCGCCACGTGCGCCCGGCGAACGGCCATTGCCGCGCGCATCCCAGGCGAAGAAGGCGGTGTCGGGCAGGTCCAGCTCATCGACCAGGTCGGTGACCCGGCCGGAGTGCTCATGGCCGCGGTGCAGCAGCACGATGGCCTTGGTGGCCGGCGTTGCGGTGGTGCCCGCCCAGTACCGGTAGAACAGCGGTACCTGGTCGAAGCTGTGGAATTCCCGTTCCTGCGCCTGACGCATGCAATCTCCTGATTGTCTTCTTGTATCTGCTTGATTAATTCGGCGAAACCGCTGCTTCCCGCAGTCCCCGACGGACGCGGTTGACCATCGTCAGCACGCACAGCACCGCCATGACCGCGGCCACGCCAGTGACCGTCATCGCGCCAACCCACTCAAACGCCAGCAGCAAGCCCAGCGCACCGATCACGAACGCGCGGTCGCTCTTGCCCATCGGGCCGTCATAGCGGCGGCTGGCACCGACCATCAGCCCCAGCACCCCGGCGTACTCGCTCAGGGCCGCGGTCCAGGCCAGCAGCCACAGCATCTCGGGGCGCACGCCCGGCACGCTGAGCAGGCTCAGGTACAGCGCCGCATCGGCAATCACATCGCACAGCTCGTTCAGATAGGCGCCCAGCCGCGACTGCTGGCCGAACTCGCGGGCCAGCATGCCATCCACCGCGTTGAGCGCCATGCGCAGCAGCATCCACAACGGCAGCAGCAGGTACAGCAGGGGCTGGGCCGGCGCGCAGCACCAGACGGCGGCGGCCACCAGCAGCGAGACCACGGCAGCGGCCACGGTCACCGTATTGGCAGTGATCCCCATGCGGTACAGGCCGCGTACGGCTGGACGCAACAGGTCCTGGAAACGTCCTTTCAATGCATAGATCGACATGATCCGTACCCGCTGATCCTTGGCAGTGCGGGCACAGCCTACCCCATCGTTGGCAGATTCCGACAACCCTGCTCTGGTCCGCAGGCCAGCCCCCGGATCGGGCCGGATCGGTGTGCCCGACCCGGCCTTGCGTCGATCGCCATGGCAAATTACCCCTTCCAGCGCCCGCCACCGGCCCCCACCGCCTACAATATCGGCCCCGCTCCGCTGCCGATTCTGTCCCATGACTGCCGATCTGTTGCCCGTCCGCCGGGCCCTCCTCTCCGTTTCCGACAAGACCGGCCTGGTCGAGCTGGCCACTGCGCTGGCCGCACGCGGCGTGGAGCTGCTGTCCACCGGCGGCACCGCCAAGGCGATCCGCGATGCGGGCCTGGCCGTGAAGGACGTGGCCGACGTCACCGGTTTCCCGGAAATGATGGACGGCCGGGTCAAGACCCTGCACCCGATGGTGCACGGCGGCCTGCTGGGCCGTTCCGGCCTGGATGATGCGGTGATGGCTGAGCACGGCATCGGTGCCATCGACCTGCTGGTGCTGAACCTGTACCCGTTCGAATCGGTCACCGCCAAGGCCGACTGCACCCTGGCCGACGCGGTCGAGAACATCGACATCGGCGGCCCGGCCATGCTGCGTTCGGCGGCCAAGAACTTCGCCCGCGTGGCAGTGGCCACCGACCCCTCGCAGTACGCCGAGCTGCTGGCCTCGCTGGACGCCAACGACGGCCAGCTGTCGGCCAGCACCCGCTTCGCCTTCTCGGTGGCTGCGTTCAACCGCGTCGCCCAGTACGACGCGGCCATCAGCAACTACCTGTCGGCGGTCACCGCCACCGACGCCGCCGTGCCGGCGCGTGCCGAGTACCCGGCGCAGATGAATTCCACCTTCGTGAAGGTGATGGACCTGCGCTACGGCGAAAACCCGCACCAGAGCGGCGCGTTCTACCGCGACCTGTACCCGGTGCCGGGCACCCTGGCCACGTTCCAGCAGCTGCAGGGCAAGGAACTGAGCTACAACAACCTGGCCGACGCCGATGCGGCGTGGGAATGCGTGCGCCAGTTCGATGCACCGGCCTGCGTCATCGTCAAGCACGCCAACCCGTGTGGCGTGGCCGTCGGTGCCGGCAACGGCGATGCCTACGAGCTGGCCTACGCCACCGACCCGACCAGCGCCTTCGGCGGCATCATCGCCTTCAACAAGCCGCTGGACGCCGCCACTGCCAAGGTGATCCTGGACCGCCAGTTCGTGGAAGTGCTGATTGCCCCGGACTACGAGCCGGCCGCGCTGGAATACGCGCAGAAGAAGGCCAACGTGCGCGTGCTGCGCATCCCGCATGGTGATGGCCTGAACAACTTCGACAGCAAGCGCGTCGGCTCGGGCCTGCTGCTGCAGTCCTCGGACAACCGCGGCATGACCCGCGACGAGCTGAAGGTGGTCAGCAGGCTGGCGCCGACCGACAAGCAGTTCACCGACCTGCTGTTCGCCTGGAAGGTGGCCAAGTTCGTCAAGTCCAACGCGATCGTCTATGCCAAGGACAACCGCACCATCGGTGTCGGTGCCGGCCAGATGAGCCGCGTCTACTCGGCCCGCATCGCCGGCATCAAGGCCGCCGATGCGAACCTGGTGGTCGAGGGTTCGGTGATGGCCTCCGATGCGTTCTTCCCGTTCCGGGATGGCATCGATGCCGCTGCCGCCGCCGGCATCAAGGCGGTCATCCAGCCGGGCGGCTCGATGCGCGATGCCGAAGTGATCGCCGCCGCCGACGAACATGGCCTGGCGATGGTGTTCACCGGCGTGCGCCACTTCCGCCACTGATCCGCATCACGAAGCCGGGCCCTGCCCGGCTTTTCTCTTCCGTACCCGAGAACCCTGTCCCATGAAGATCCTCGTCATCGGCTCTGGCGGCCGCGAACACGCCCTGGCATGGAAGCTGGCCCAGTCCTCCCGTGTCACCGAAGTGATCGTGGCACCCGGCAACGCCGGCACCGCCAGCGAAGACAAGTGCCGCAACGTGGCGGTGAAAGTCACCGACATCGACGATCTGCTGGCGCTTGCCCAGGCCGAAGGCGTGGCACTGTCCGTGGTCGGCCCGGAAGTGCCGCTGGTGGCCGGCGTGGTCGACCGCTTCCGCGCCGCCGGCCTGCGCATCTTCGGGCCGACCGCCGCCGCCGCGCAGCTGGAAGGCAGCAAGGCCTACGCCAAGGACTTCCTGGCCCGCCACAACATCCCCACCGCGTTCTACGCCGTGCACACCGACGTGGACGCCGCGCTGGCCTACATCCGCGAGAAGGGCGCGCCGATCGTGGTCAAGGCCGATGGCCTGGCCGCCGGCAAGGGCGTGATCGTGGCGATGACCCTGGCCGAAGCCGAGGACGCGGTACGTGACATGCTCTCGGGCAACGCGTTCGGCGATGCCGGTGCGCGCGTGGTCATCGAGGAGTTCCTCGACGGCGAGGAAGCCAGCTTCATTTCGATGGTGGACGGCGTGCATGCGCTGCCGATGGCCACCTCGCAGGACCACAAGCGCGTCGGCGACGGCGATACCGGCCCCAACACCGGCGGCATGGGCGCCTATTCGCCGGCCCCGGTGGTGACGCCGGAGGTGCATGCACGGGTGATGCGCGAGGTGGTGAACCCCACCGTGCAGGGCATGATCGCCGACGGCATCCCGTTCACCGGCTTCCTCTACGCCGGCCTGATGATCGATGCCAGCGGCGCGCCGAAGGTGATCGAATTCAACGTGCGCTTTGGCGACCCGGAAACGCAGCCAGTGATGCTGCGCCTGCAGTCGGACCTGGTCGAGCTGGTGGAAGCCGCCATCGATGGCCGCCTGGACCAGATCGAGGCACAGTGGGATGCGCGCCCGTCGCTGGGCGTGGTGCTGGCGGCCAGGCCGTACCCGGAAGCGCCGATCACCGGTGACGTGATTTCCGGCCTGGACGACGTGCCGGCCACTGCCAAGGTGTTCCATGCGGGGACTGCATTGGACGCGCAGGGCCACGTGGTCAGTGCCGGCGGTCGCGTGCTGTGCGTGGCCGCACTGGGCGACAGCGTGCGCGACGCGCAGGCGAATGCCTATGCCGGCGTGGCCAAGGTGACCTGGGCCAACGAGTTCCACCGCAACGACATTGGTTGGCGCGCGATCGCACGCGAGGGGTGAGGCCTGGTAGATCCACCACGCAGCCTCCTGCATGGAACCAGATCACGGATTCTGGGAGTTTTCACCGTCCTCGGCATGGAAGCCGGGACGGTGCGCTTCGGAAAGAGGCGACGCACATCAAGCGAAGGAAATTACGCTGAGTGAATCCGCTATTTCGCCGAGTCAAGATAACGTTTCCAGTTCTCGAAGAGACGCGCAACATTCTGCTCATGTGAGTGCGCAGTCGGATCATACCCATCAGAAGCTGGCATGTACCTGACAAAGCTCTCCAGAGACTCCGGGTAATCAAAATCAGCGTAGATCCTCTCAACCTCTCCGAGCGGATCAGCAATCTCATCGCGCTTGGCGTAAGCGTCCGCGAGAAATGCAACAAGCCATCTTCTGAGAATCTCATCCTCGTTTGAGTTCTTATCGAATGCCGCCAACTGCGCAGCTACGCTATTACGCTCATCGGGAAAAGCCCCTTCAAGTCTTTCAATCAAGGCGTTCAGATTGAACTTCTCTTCCAGTTCCTTCTGCTCCGACGCGCAGTGCTTCACAACCTCAAAGTCAATCAGATGGCGCCCCAGTGCCCACGCCACCTCGGTCTGACTCCAGGGTCCATAGGGCTGAATACAGTCATACGTTCTCATGTAGACACTCACTTCTTGTTTGGTATTCCGTTCATGCTGCCACCTTCCAAAAATCTTTGATGGGTCAAGTCGCCAGCCTTGTCGACTATGTATTCAAATCGACCGGCCTTTCCATTGAGTTCACCTGGCAGCTGAGTCAGAGTGCGGACCACGCCGTCACCCCCTGTCAATGGAGTATGAACACCCGCTTCTGCAGCGGTCTCTCGCATAAAGGTCGCCGAATTGTGCCCAGCGTCGGCTTTGAGTGCACTTCCCACAGGTCGGGAATTCAAAAGTGCCCGACCTTCAACACTCAGAGCTTTGGATGCCGCCACACCTGCTCCACCGGCACCTGTAACTCCTGCGATATCAGCAGCGATACTGGTAGCTGCTGATACGACACTTGGATTGGCCATCGCAACCATGCCAGCTTCGATCAGCACTGGGGCAGCCATTGCCGCTGTAACAGCGATTGCAGCCGGTCTCATCGGCTCGTATACGGCGCCATTTCCGGCAGCAATATCCCTCCGATGCCGCTCAACGAATCGCTCTGCGGCCTGCCTTCCATCCGCATCGACGAACCTGTAGGGATTCCCGTTCGCGTACCGATACCTATTGAACTGCTCAACTGGCTTTTGGTGAGCGGTGACTGGGTCCACTGACAAAAACACACCCAGTTGTGGATCCATGTAGCGCTGTTGCATGTAGCTCAGCCCTGTGGCCGAGTCGCTCACATGTCCGGCGTACCCAGGTCCATCCGTGACCTGACCGCCTACCACGGCCCCGTAGGGCTCGTAGTCATATCGTTTGATGACGTTGCCGTTGGCATCGCTTTCGGCCACAACCGAGCCGAGGGCATCAGTGTGAATGTATGTGATCGTTGTCTGGGCGATTGCGGATGGTGACAGGCCAAGGCCCATCAGCAGCAAGCAGCACAGCCAAGCGCCTATAGCACCAAGCTTGCGAGTTCGATCTTCAAATGCCCCCCGAAGCGGGTCGACACACCGCCTGCAGTTCCCCCGAACCTGCGCATCATTCCAATCCATGAAAGAGCCTTGAAGCAAGGCTTGGCATTCATAGCACAGGAAGGCAGTCATCGGAGTCCAACTCCAGGACTGAGGCCAAAATGACCATTCTGAATTGGACCAGGCCCTGGGCTATAAACCTCGCGAGGGATTGAACGGCCACCGGAAGCGCATGACTGCCAGCCATGGGCTGGTACTACTGAATCCGCCGATCAGCGGCCGGCATTACCAACTGCCATGCCGGCCAAACGAAAAGCCCCGACCAACGCCGGGGCTTTTCATCAGAACGGGTTCCGGAAATAGGAACCGAACCTAAGATCTATGCCTTACGCGGTGAACAGCGCCTTCATCTTCTTCAGCGCGTTCGCCTCAACCTGGCGGATGCGCTCGGCCGACACGCCGTACTCGTCGGCCAGCTCCTGCAGCGTCACCTTGCTGTCGGCGTCCAGCCAGCGACGGCGGATGATGTCGCGCGAGCGAGCATCCAGTTCGGCCAGGCCTTCGCGCAGCAGCTGCATCTGGTTGTCTTCGCTGTCCTCGCGCTCGTAGGCCATCGACGGGTCTTCGTCATCGGCAACCAGGAACGCAGCCGGCGACGGCGGTGCGTGTTCGTTGTCCTCGTCGGTCGGCGCGTCGAAACCGATATCGCGGCCGGACAGGCGCGACTCCATTTCCATGACTTCGCGCTCGGACACGTTCAGGTCCTTGGCCACCGCGCTCACTTCCGCCGCGTTCATCCAGCCCAGGCGCGTCTTCGACTTGCGCAGGTTGAAGAACAGCTTGCGCTGCGCCTTGGTGGTGGCGACCTTCACGATGCGCCAGTTCTTCAGGATGAACTCGTGCATCTCTGCACGGATCCAGTGCACGGCGAAGGAGACCAGGCGCACGCCCATGTCCGGGTCGAAGCGCTTGACCGCCTTCATCAGGCCGATGTTGCCTTCCTGGATCAGATCGCCCAGGGCAAGGCCGTAGCCGTTGTAGCCGCGGGCCACGTGCACCACGAAGCGCAGGTGCGAATGCACCAGCTCGCGGGCGGCGTCCAGATCGTTGCCGTCGCGGAAGCGACGGGCCAGGTCCTGTTCGTCATCGACCGACAGCACCGGGATCTGGTGCACGGCACCGATGTAGGCGTCCAGCGAACCGAGCGCACTGGGAATCGGGAGATTGTTTGCCACAAGGGCAGTAGAGGTGTTCTGGCTCATATGCACCCATCTTAGCAGTCCGGGATTTGGACTGCTAAAGGAGGAAAAAGTTCCAGCATCCTATTGATGCAACACTGGTCCCAAACAGAGCCCTACCGTAGCGCGATTTGATGACAGTGGCGAGCGCGCTTTTCGGGATTCAAAATCCCTTGGAATTCAAGCAATTACCTGCCGGAAACCGGCCGATTCCGGTCAAGCGGAGCTGAACGGGCCGTTCTGGAGGCCCATTCAGGCCGGGAACGTTGTCCGGCGTTCAGGTCCGGCCGCCAGCCGGCGCTCAGAGCACCGAGCGCGGCGGCAGCGACCAGTCGATCGGGGCCTGGCCGCGACGCTGCAGGTACTCGTTGGCCATCGAGAAATGGCGGCAGCCGAGGAAGCCACGATGGGCCGACAGCGGCGACGGATGCGGGGCCTTCAGAACGCGATGGCGACGGGTATCAATGACCTTGCCCTTCTGCTGCGCGTAGGCACCCCAGAGCATGAACACCAAGCCTTCGCGTTCGCGGTTGAGCACGTCCACCACGTGATCGGTGAAGCCTTCCCAGCCACGGCCCTGGTGTGCGCCGGCCTTGCCCTCCTCCACCGTCAGCACGGCATTGAGCAGCAGCACGCCGCGTTGCGCCCACGGGATCAGGCAGCCGTGGTCCGGGCGCGGGATACCGAGATCGCTCTCGATCTCCTTGTAGATGTTCAGCAGCGACGGCGGCACCGGCACGCCCGGCGGCACCGAGAAACTCAGGCCATGCGCCTGGCCACGGCCGTGGTACGGGTCCTGGCCGAGGATCACCACCTTCACCTGCTCGAATGGCGTGGCGTCGAACGCGGCGAAGATCTGCGGGCCGGGCGGGAATACCGCCGCGCCACTGGCCTTGCGCTGGCGCAGGAAGCTGGACAGCTCGCGCATCTGCGGCTGCAGGAGGTAATCGCCGACATGCTGCTTCCAGCTCGGTTCCAGCTGGATCGTCGGGGTGTCCGCTACTTCATCAATCATTGCACCACTTCATCGAATCAGGGGTCCATCGTTCAACCGGGCCAGGCGAAGCTGGAACAGCACCTTGGTGACCAGCAGCCGTTCTTCGATCGGCTTGAGTACCAGGTCGTTGGCGCCGGACTGCAGCAGCCCGGTCTGGTTGTGCGGGTTGCCGTCGCCAGTCATCACCAGCACCGGCAGGCGGCGCTTGCCGTAACCGAAGTCCACGCGCACGCGCTGCACCACGTCGCGGCCGCTCAGTTCGCCCTTCAGGGTGACGTCGGTCAGCACCAGGTCGATGCGATGGCGGCTGCGGCCCAGCGACTCGGCGGTGAGCAGGGTGAACGCCTCTTCGGCGCTGACCACGTGCAGCACGTTCAACTGCTGGCGTTCGAGCATGCGCTTGGTGGCCTCGGCCACCACGCGGCTGTCCTCGATGTAGAGGATGGTCGCGCCGGGAATGGTCTGCGGCTGCACATAGCCGCGGATGAAGGTCGCCAGCGCCTCGTGGCCCAGCGCCTTGTCGAAATAGTCGGTGACGTACTCGGTGAAGCGACGCTGCTCCAGATGCTGCTGGGCATCGCCGGACACCACGATCACCGGCACGTAGGCCTGGCCGGCCGCTTCGCGGATCATCCGCGCCAGCGCCAGGCCGTCGCCATCACGCAGGGTCAGCGAGGTGGTCACCAGGTCCACCGGGCCCTGCGCCAGCGCCTGCTGCGCATCCTCGATGCTGTCGCAGCCAATCACCTCCACGCCCGGCAGGTCGCGCTGCAGGACGTCGGCGATCAGCTTGCGGACCAGCTTCGAGCCATCGACCACCATCACCCGCGTCGCGGGCCCTTCAAGGTGCTTCAGCGCTTGCGGTTGCATGCCGGTCTCAGGTGTCGGTCGGTCGGGTCTGGCGCAGGAAGTGGCCGGTGACCAGCCACGCACCCAGCCAGCCCAGCAGCAGCGTGCCGAGCAGGACCAGGCCACCGTGCAGCAGGTCCAGGCCGTGCAGCACGAACGGGCTGCCGTAGCTGCGCGAGAGTTCGGCCAGCGGCACGCGCAGCGCGGCACCGGCGGCGCCGATCAGGGCCAGCGCAACCGCGCCGGCGCCCAGGCCATACCACGCACCCAGGTACAGGAACGGGCGGCGGATGAAGCCATCACTGGCGCCGAGCAGCTGCAGCACGCCGATCTCTTCGCGGCGGGCCTGGATGTCCAGGCGCACGGTGTTGCCGACCACCAGCGCGGCACCCGCGCCGAGCAGCACCGACAGCACCTGCACCAGCCGCGCGCCGAACGCCAGCCAGGCATCCAGGCGCTGGCGCCACAGTGCATCGTGCTGCACCAGGTCGGCCTCGGGCAGGCTCTCCAGCGCGCGTGCCAGGCGCGCGTCGTCCTTGCCCTGGCCGGGGGTGATCACCAGCAGCGAGGGCAGCGGGTTGTCATTGAGTGCGTCGATCGCCTCGCCGAGGCCGGCGTCGCGCAGTTCCTGCAGGCCCTGCTCCGGCGTGCGCACGTTCACTTCGGCCACGTCGTCGCGGTCGCGCAGCTGGCCAGCCAGGCGCAGCGCGCCGGGGCCATCGACGTTGCCCTTGAGGAACACGTTGATGTCGCGTGATTGCTGCACGCTGCCGGCGAACTGCTTGAGGTTGTCCAGCGCGATCGACAGGCCCAGTGGCAGTGCCAGCGCCAGCGCCATGACCATCACCGTCAGCAGGGTCGCCCACGGCTTGCGGCAGGCACGGCCCAGGCTGAACACCACGCTGTGCACGTGGTGCTGGAACCAGACGCCCACGCGCGAGGGGGCGGCGGCTTCGCTGTTTTCGTTCTTCGCCATGGTTACTCCGCCAGGTCGTGCGGCGAGATGTCATCCACCAGCCGGCCGTGGTCAAGGATCAGCACGCGCTTGCGCATGCGGCGCAGCAGCGGCAGGTCGTGACTGACCACCAGCACGCTGGTGCCGCGCGCGGGCAGTTCGGCGAACAGGGCCATGATCTCCGCCGCCAGGGTCGGGTCGAGGTTGCCGGTCGGCTCATCGGCCACCAGCAGCTTGGGCTCGCCGACGATGGCGCGGGCGATGCCCACGCGCTGCTGTTCGCCGGCCGACAGCTGCGAGGGCAGCGCCTTCTCGCGATGGCCCAGGCCCATCCGCTCCAGCACCGAGCGCACGCGCTTGCTGATGTCGCCACGGCGGGTGCCGCGCAGGATCAGCGGCAGCGCCACGTTCTCGGCGATCGAGCGGTCCATCAGCAGGCGGTGGTCCTGGTAGACCGCACCCACCGCGCGACGGTGGCGGGGCACATCGCCGCCACGCACCTTCAGCAGGTTGCGCTCGTCGAACACCACCGCGCCACGGCTGGGCCGCTCGTCCAGGTGGATCAACTTGAGCAGGGTGCTTTTGCCCGCACCGGAATGGCCGGTGACGAACAGCATCTCGCCCGGCGCGACCTCGAAGCTGACATCGGTCAGCGCCTCGTGGCCACCGGCGTACTGTTTGCTGACATTGTCGAAGCGCAGGACACTCATGCCCCGATTATGCAGGACCGGCGCGACGTCGTGGAGACGATGGGTGCCGACCGGCCCGGCCTGGTGGGTGCCGACCGTTGGTCGGCACACCTTTCAAAGCCACCCGACCAACGGTCGGGTGCTACCCGCTGATCGGCAGCGCCGATCAGCTGCCCGACAGCATCCGGCGGATCTTGCGGCCGATGCGGGTCAGGAACGAATCGCCGGTATCAGCAGCCGTGCGCACCGGCTTGGCCACCACCTGCACCGGCGTGACCGGGCTGGCGCCATTGCCGGCGGCGTTCTGCACGCCCTCGGCACCCTCGACCGGACGACCGTGGCGACGGCGGCGGCGCTTGCGCGGCTTGTGCTCGCCGTCCACCGCACCTTCCGGTGCGCCTTCGGCACGCGGGGGACGCGGCGGACGCGGGGCCTGGGCAGCGGCGCCTTCGGCACCGGCGGCCGGCGCGGCAGCGCCCTGCTCGCCTACCGCGCGTGGCTTGCGCGGGCCACGCGAACGGCGTTCGCCGCTGCGCTCACCGTCACGGCCACCACGGCCACCACCACCACCGCCGGAACGGCCGCCACTGCGGCCACCGCCCCGACGCTCTTCCTCGGCGGCGCGGGCTTCGCGCGCTTCACGGAAGATCTGGCCGACGCTTTCGTTGTCCTCGCCTTCCTCGCCTGCAGCCGGGGCCGGGCGTTCCGGGCGCGGCAGCGGGGTCAGCAGTTCCTTGGTAACCGGCTCGGACGGAATCTTCTGCTCGATATAGGCCTCGATGTCCGGCAGGCCCATGGCGTAGCGCTCGCAGGCGAAGCTGATCGCGTCGCCCTCTTCACCCAGGCGCGCGGTGCGGCCGATGCGATGCACGTAGTCTTCGGCGTCGAACGGCAGGTCGTAGTTGTAGACGTACTTGATGCCGTCGATGTGCAGGCCGCGCGCAGCCACGTCGGTGGCCACCAGGATTTCCAGCTGGCCCTTCTGGAAGCGGTTGAGCAGGCTCTCGCGCTTCTTCTGCGGCACATCACCGGACAGCACGCCGACACGGTAGCCGGCCTTTTCCAGCGAACGCGCCACGCGCTCGACGAACACCTTGGTGTTGACGAAGACCATGGTGCGCGCGCCTTCGCTGCGCGACAGCAGGCCCAGCAGCAGCGGGATCTTCTCGTCGTCGGCCGGGAAGTAGATGCGCTGGCGCACGCGCGCGGCGGTGATGGTCTCGGCTTCGACCACCAGCTTCTGCGGTTCGTTCATGTGCTCGTAGGCCAGCTCCAGCACGCGGTGGCTGAGGGTGGCACTGAACAGCAGGGTCTGGCGGGTGGTGCGCTCGGGCATGCGGCGCAGCAGGAAGCGGATGTCCTTGATGAAGCCCAGGTCGAACATGCGGTCGGCTTCGTCCAGCACGCAGATCTCGCAGGCGTGCAGCGACACCACCTTGTGCTGCTTGACGTAGTCGATCAGGCGGCCCGGGGTGGCGATGATCACGTCCACGCCCTGCTGCAGCAGCTCGCGCTGCTTGTCGTAATCCACGCCGCCGTAGACCAGGGCGAAGCGCAGGCCCAGGTCGGAACCGAACTTCACCGCATCCTTGTGGATCTGGATGGCCAGCTCGCGGGTCGGGGCGAGGATCAGCGCGCGCGGATCTTCCGGCTTGCGATCGGCCAGCGCCGGACGCGTCAGCAGGCGGTTCACGACAGCGACCAGGAAGGCCAGGGTCTTGCCGGTGCCGGTCTGGGCCTGGCCGGCAACGTCACCACCGGGCAGCGCGACCGGCAGGGTCAGCGCCTGGATCGGGGTGCAGCGGGTGAATCCGGCTCCTTCAAGACCGGCCTGCAGGGCCGGATGCAGCTCGAAGGAGGAGAAGGTCAAATCGGTCAGCGGTTTGTCGCTCATGAGTCCGTCTTGGTATGGCCGCCGGCCCGTGGGGCGGCTGGCACTTCAGCGTCTGGGGGCACCGTCGCAAACTGCGGCCCCTGCGGCGGGTTGGCAGGCTGGGACCACCCGGTCCGCGCGCCGCACAATGCCCCAGTTTACCGCACTCGGGCAGGCAAACCGGAATGCGGCGTCTCATGGCATCCAGAGACGCTACCTTCACCCAGCCACACCGGACTTGAACGGCCTGCCCGGGTTCGCTGGTGTCGCCCACTGCCAGCCCCATGTACAGGAAGACAGTGAAATCCGACACATACCGGCGATCGAAGCGATCACGATACGCTGGGTTCCAACCGGCGCCTGTCCCTGCCCTGCGATAGGGGTACACTGCCGGCCGTGAGCGTCCAGGCATCCCGCCGAACGCACCGTGGCAGTGCGCCGCGAGGCAACGACGAGGGTCGCGCCACCGGGCATGGCCCAGTTCACCCACCTCCGGCATGGCCGGGTGCAATCCAAGACGAGAAACCAAGATGAGCGACAAGGTTGTACATGTCGGCGATGCCGACTTTGATAGCGCAGTGCTGAATTCCAAGGAACCGGTGCTGGTCGATTTCTGGGCCGAGTGGTGTGGCCCGTGCAAGATGATCGCCCCGGCGCTGGACGAACTGGCCGATGCCTACCAGGGCCGCGCCAAGATCGCCAAGGTCAACGTTGACCACAACCGTGCGCTGGCCGCCAAGTACCACGTGCGTTCGATTCCGTACCTGGTCGTGTTCAAGGACGGCGAGAAGGTCGGCGAGCAGATCGGTGCGGTGGGCAAGGCCCAGCTGGCCGGCCTGCTGGACAAGGCCCTGGCCTGATCCTGCGGTTCTCCGGCAGCCGCCGAACGCGGCTGCCGGCGGCGCCCCTGCGCCCATGATGAATGCTGTTCCCGGCGACCCTTGCATGGCGCCGCAGGCCGATGATAGTGTCGGCATATCCGGCCGCGTTCGCGTGCCGCACCCTCTGGACGCAGTTTCTTCCAGACCCATTCCCAACGTTCGCCGCCCCAGCCGGGCGCTCGCACCTTCAAGCGAGGAATAACGCTCTTGTCCGATAACACTTCCGAAACCGGCAGCGCCGATGCGCCCGCCGAAAAGCGTGTGCGCAAGCCCCGCGTGAGCAAGGCCGCCGCCCCGGCAGCCGCCGAAACCAGCGCCGCTCCGGCG
>NZ_JAOBZT010000032.1:0-43376 GCF_029839005.1 Stenotrophomonas sp. GD03958
TGGCGAAGGCAGCGAAGGCCGCGAATCCGGCCAGCCGCGCCAGCAGCACAACCATCAGGGGGGCGGCCAGAACCAGGGCCAGAACCCATACAACCAGAATGGCCAGCAGGGCCAGGGGCAGGGCAACCGCCGCGACCGCTTCCGCAACCGCCGCGACCGTGACCGTGACCGCAACAACCGCTTCCGCGACGAGGGCATGCCCAACGACGGTGGCGAGCAGCAGCCGTTCGTGCCGCGCCCGCACGCCAACGTGCCCGAGGGCTTCCCGGTCTATTCGCTGAGCGACCTCAAGCGCATGCCGGCACAGAAGCTGCTGGAAATCGCCGAGCAGCTGCAGATCTCCGAAGGCGTGGCCCGCGCCCGCAAGCAGGATGTGATCTTCGCCCTGCTGAAGGTGCTGACCCGCCACGGCGATGGCGTTGCCGCCGACGGTGTGCTGGAAATCCTGCCGGATGGCTTTGGCTTCCTGCGCGCGGCCGAAGCCAGCTACCTGGCCGGCCCGGACGACACCTACATCTCGCCCAGCCAGATCCGCCGCTTCAACCTGCGCACCGGCGACCACATCTCCGGCCGCATCCGCTTCCCGAAGGACGGCGAGCGCTACTTCGCGCTGAACATCGTCGACACCATCAACGGCGAGCCGATCGAAGCGTCGAAGAACAAGGTGCTGTTCGAGAACCTGACCGCGCTGTTCCCGCGCCGCCGCTTCACCCTGGAGCGTGGCAACGGTTCGTCGGAAGACATCACCGGCCGCATCCTCGACCTGATGGCGCCGCAGGGCAAGGGCCAGCGCTCGCTCATCGTGTCGCAGCCGAAGGCCGGCAAGACGATGATGATGCAGCAGGTCGCCACCGCCATCACCACCAACCACCCGGACGTGCACCTGATCGTGCTGCTGATCGACGAGCGCCCGGAAGAAGTGACCGAAATGCAGCGCACCGTGCGCGGCGAGGTCATCAGCTCGACCTTCGACGAGCCGGCCGCGCGCCACGTGCAGGTGGCCGAAATGGTCATCGAGCGCGCCAAGCGCCTGGTCGAGCACAAGAAGGACGTGGTGATCCTGCTCGACTCGATCACCCGCCTTGCCCGCGCCTACAACAACGTGGTGCCGAGCTCGGGCAAGGTGCTGACCGGTGGTGTGGACGCCAACGCCCTGCACCGCCCGAAGCGCTTCTTCGGTGCCGCGCGCAACGTGGAAGAAGGCGGCAGCCTGACCATCATCGCCACCGCGCTGGTGGACACCGGTTCGAAGATGGACGAGGTGATCTACGAAGAGTTCAAGGGCACCGGCAACAGCGAAGTGCACCTGAGCCGTCGTATTGCTGAAAAGCGCGTGTTCCCGGCCATCGACATCAACCGTTCCGGCACCCGCCGCGAAGACCTGCTGATCGAGCCGGAACTGCTGCAGAAGATCTGGATCCTGCGCAAGCTGCTGCATCCGATGGACGAAATGGCCGCGATGGAATTCCTGCTCGACAAGATGAAGAACACCAAGTCCAACGACGAGTTCTTCGGTTCGATGAAGCGCTGATCCGGCGTTGCATCGGAAGAAGCCTGCCGCTCGCTGCGGCAGGTTTTTTTTTGCCTGCAGGGCGACCTGTTTCACTTTGCCGCCGCCGACTTTTGGCGATAATTCGCCCTATACCCTGCCCGGCCCCAAGGGCGTGGCCACCGATTCCCGCTGTCGCCCCTTCCGGAGAACCGGTCGGGTCCAGCCTCCTGCCGGATCCGTCGACGCATGCGAACGCTGTCTCCCCGCCTCAACCTGGGCAAGCTGATCCTCGCCCTGGCCCTGCTCAGCGCCATCATCGCCCTGGCCAATACCCTGCTGGCCAGCTACCGGGTGCAGCGCGACCAGCTGGTCGGCAATACCCTGGAAGCCAACCGCGTCTATGCCACCAAGCTGGCCGAGACCACCCAGAACTTCCTGCTGGCCGCGCAGCAGGAGTTGGCGTATGCGGCCACCCGGCTGGGCCAGAGCAATCTCGATCCGGCACAGGCGCAGGACGAAGCCAGCCGCCTGCAGTTGCAGACCAACAGCTTCAATTCCTCGCTGGTGGTCGATGCCGATGGCCTGGTGATCGCCACCTCGCCACAGACCCTGCAGTTGCAGGGCGAGATCCTGCACAGCGTCGGCAACAACGCGGCACTGGCCGCGCGCCAGCCGATGATCAGTGACCCGTACCAGTCGGCCACCGGCAAGCTGCTGGTCTCGCTGTCGCACCCGATCTTCGACCGCCAGGGCCGCTATCGCGGCTACGTCAGCGGCACCCTCTACCTGCGCCAGCGCAGTGCGCTGCACACGCTGCTGGGCAAGCACTACTACCGCGACGGCTCGTATCTGTACGTGGTGGACCGCCATGGCCGCCTGCTGTACCACGCCGATGGCAAGCGGGTGGGCGACTACGTGGTCGGCAACCCGGCGGTGAAGGCAGTCGTGCGCGGTGAACGCGGTGCGCAGCAGGTCCGCAACAACCTGGGCGTGTCGATGCTGGCCGGCTATGCGCCGGTACCGGCCACCGGCTGGGGCATCGTCGCCCAGCGGCCGACCGAGGCCACGCTGCAGCCATTGTCGCGGTTGATGACCGCGGTGATCTGGAACGCGATCCCGCTCGGCCTGCTGTCACTGCTGGTCACCTGGTGGTTCGCCCGCCGCATCTCGCTGCCACTGTGGCAGCTCGCACGCAACGTGCAGGGCGGCGAAGACACCGGCAATGCGATCAGCCACGTCAGCGGCATCCGCGCGTGGTACTTCGAGGTCGCCCAACTCAAGCAGGCAGTGCTGCACAGCTTCAATGCCCTGCAGGACCGTATCGGTACGCTCAACCGTGCCAGCCGTACCGACCCGCTGACCGGCCTGCTCAACCGCCGCGGCCTGCAGCAGGCGCTGGACGCGCTGCAGGTGCAGGGCATCCCGTTCGCGATCCTGGCGCTGGACATCGACCGCTTCAAGTCGATCAACGACAGCCATGGCCACGACGTCGGCGACGCCGCCATCGTCCACATCGCCGACCAGATGCGCCGCTATTCGCGCGACAGCGACATCCTCTGCCGCGCCGGCGGCGAGGAATTCCTGCTGCTGCTGCCGGGCATCAGTACCGACTCGGCCCGCCAGGCCGGTGAACGCCTGCGCCAGCACGTCGCCGATCATCCATTCGAACCGGTCGGCACCATCACAGTGTCGCTGGGCGTGGCTCACTTCCCCAGC
This sequence comes from Stenotrophomonas sp. GD03958, assembly GCF_029839005.1. Taxonomy (NCBI): domain Bacteria; kingdom Pseudomonadati; phylum Pseudomonadota; class Gammaproteobacteria; order Lysobacterales; family Lysobacteraceae; genus Stenotrophomonas; species Stenotrophomonas sp. GD03958. Next base: position 3,209 of record NZ_JAOBZT010000032.1, read on the forward strand.
TTCCATGTCGACGCCGAGCAGGCATTGCGGCTGGCCGACAAGGCGCTGTACATGGCCAAGGAACAAGGCCGCAACCGGGTGGTGATTTACCCTTACGCCGACTGACGCGGAGCCGGACCGGCCAGCTCCGCAAGGACCTCAGCTCTGTTGCAGCGGGGTCAGCAGGCGCAGGCCGCGCTTGGCGCCGTCCACCATGTAGACGCCGCCTTCCGGCAGCAGATCGCTGCCGGCCTGCTCGACCGGGTCGGCCTCGTGCCACGGCACGCTCTGCCGCGGCCCCGGAATGAAAGCGCGCCAGCGGCCATAGCGCTCGGCAGCGGCATTGCGATCATCCGAGAACGCATAGTTGACCGGCACGCGTACCGACCAGAATTCCCGTGCGACGTCCTCACCGCTGCTTGGAGGAATGAAGGTCCACTTGCGGGCGGTGTTGATGCTGGCCTTGGCCAGCACATCGCGCAGCTTGGCCATGGTCCGCTCGGGCCCTGCCACGGTCATGTTGACCTGCTCGGCAATGACGTCGGCCACCGTGCCATCACGGGCGACCTTGATCATCAGGATCACATCGCCCTGACCACCGATCCTCATTGCCTCGTCCGGATACCGCGGCGGCGCCAGGCGATCCGCTGTCACCGAATCGGTGGCCTTCGGATCGTACTCGCTGAAATCCACGCTGGTCATGCTGACTTCGTAGTCGCCCTTGCCTGTGGACTTGCCACGCAGGCGAACGCGCAAAGGGGCCCTCGTGGCCACCGCCTGGCCATCGCGCAGCGTGGGCTCGAAGCGCCAGCCACCGATGGTGCCTTCGACGAAGGAGGCGATGCCCGGGGCGACCATGGCTTTCTGGTCCAGCACCAGCGAACTGACCGCGCCCTCCGGCGTGACCTCGATGTGACCGGACAGCACCATGCTCATTTCCGCAGTCGCACGTACAGCGCGTGCGGTCTGCGCAGTGGCGTCACCTGCAAGCAGGGGGGCGCCGGCACCGACGGCCAGCACGAGGGCGAGAAACAGTGGAGAACGCATCATTGCCGGATCCTTGGTGATGATCGTCGAGCGTACCTCAGCCCAAGCGCCCAGGACAGCCGGCTCAGGCCAGCCGGTGCGCGCCCGAATAGGGCGGCGTGTCCGGATAGTCACCTCGGCCGAAGCGTTCCTGCAGGCCCTGCCACCAGCCCGGGTCGAACAGATGCCGGTAGTGCTCGCGCACCGCTGCCAGCTCTGCAGCGGGCAGGCCCATGAACGGACCGAAGCGCTCGGGAAACACATCGCGCGGACCAACATGGAACCACGGCTCGTCGGACATCGCTTCCTCCGGCGTACGCGGCTGCGGCCAGGCGCGGAACACGCAGTCGCTGACCAGGCACAGCTCGTCGTAGTCGTAGAATACGGCCCGCCCATGCCGTGATACGCCGAAATTCTTCGGCAGCATGTCACCGGGGAAGATGTTGTTGCGCGCCATGTCGGTGATCGCCTGCGCATAGTCGAGCACCGCCGCCCGCACCGCCTCCGCGCCCTGCTCGCGCAGGTACAGATTCAAGGGACGAAAACGACGCTGCACATAGCACAGTGCGACTTCGACCTCATCGCCATCGATGCGTACGCTCTGCGCGCACTGCTGCAGCAGTTCATCCAGCAGGGCCGGCGCGAAGCGCTCGCGCGGGAAGCGCAGATGACGATACGGCTGTGCATCGAGCAGGCGGCCGACACGATCGAGGTTGAACACCAGCGCGTACTTCTCTTCCACCTGCTGTCGCGACATCGCCTTGGGCCAGGCGAAGCGGTCGCGGATCAGCTTGAACACCAGCGGGTAACTGGGCAGGGTAAACACCGCCATGACCATGCCCGGCGTGCCTTCGGCGGGGACCAGCCGCTCCTGCGGGTGCTCGCTGAAGTGGCGGAAGAAGGTGCGGTAGCGCTCGGTCTTGCCCTGCTTGGCGCGTCCCAGCACCGTGTAGATCTCATCGATGGGCTTGCCCGGCAGCAGGCTGCGCAGGAACACCACGGCATCGCCCACCGTGCCCAGGTCGGCCTGGAAGTAGCTGCGCGACACGCCAAACAGATGGGCGACATCACGACGCCGGGTGAGCACCGCATCGGCTCGCAGCCCGCGCTCATCGTTGACCAGCGCGATCACGCAGGGTGAGAAGCGGTGCTCGCCGAACACGCGGCCAACCAGGTAGGCGCGGCGCTCGCGGTAGAACACCGTGTCGAGCAGTTCAATGCTGCGCACCGGCGTGTCCCCCCAATGGGCGAGGTCGTCCTGCAGGCGCACGGCGATGGCCGCCGCGCAACGCAACTGGTGCGCGTAGGGAATGTCGAAGCGGTAGTCGGCCAGCACGCGTTGCAGGGCCTCCACCGGCCGCGTCGGCGAGACCGCGTAGGTATGCCGCGCGACGGGATGGGTGATCGCATCGGACGGCTCGACGTCGAAAGCGATGAATTCCAGCGCCGGGTCCACGCCGCGGGTAGCGAACAGGCGCCGCGCCAATGTGTTGTAGAACGTCTTGTACAGCTCGGCGTCAATCAGGCCCTGCAGCAGCGCGCTGTACCGCGCGTGTACCTGCAGCCACAGCGCACGCTCGCCGATCGCGTCACCGGCGAGCCGACGCAACGCATCCATCTGCTCGGCGATGCACAGGTCGTACAAGGCGATGCGCTCGACCGCATCCTGCCGCGCACCGGCCCAGTCGCGCTGCTCGAAGCGCTGCCGTGCCCGCGCGGTGATCGCCGCGAAACGGGCATGGTACTGCTCGAAACCGTCGCGGATGGCACCTGCGATACGCGGTGCCAGCTCGGCAGCGATGTCAGGCTTGGACATGCGTAGCTAACCCGGGGAGGACCGGCTTCACCATACGCTGGCGTGTGCGATGCCGTCGAGCGCGAAGGTAGTGCCGGCCGCTGGCTGGCAGCACCTGGACCGACGGTGGATCCATGCGGATGCCGGCCAGCGGCCGGCACTACCGTCTCAGATCGCGCTTCTTCGCCACCGGGCGCATGATGTGGTACGCCTTGCCCAGCGAGATCAGGATGTCCTCGATGCCGTCGTTGAGGTTCAGCGACGCGGCGGTCTTCATTTTGGCGCGGATCACTTCGGTGTTGCCAGCGGCCGCCACTTCCATGTCCATGCCGGCACCGGCCTCGCCCAGCAGCATGCCGCTTTCGTAGTCGACCAGCACCACGGCCTGCGCGCCGTCGATACCCATCAGTGCGTTCAACGCGACGACCGACGGATGTCACGGTTTTATCGCGCGGGATCAGATCCCTTTGCAGGGCAAAGGGATCTGACCCCCAAAAGCCCAAAAAAGAAACCCGCGCCGAAGCGCGGGTTCCAGTGTCACCACCGAACGGCGATGGATCAGCCGCGCAGCTGCTCCAGCGCGGCATTGAAGGTCGCGCTCGGGCGCATCGCCTTGCTGGCCTTGGCCACGTCCGGACGGTAGTAGCCGCCGATGTCCACGGCCTTGCCCTGCACCGCGATCAGCTCTTCGACGATCTTCTGCTCGTTGTCGGTCAGCGCCTTGGCCAGCGGGGCGAAGCGCGCCTTCAGGGCGGCGTCTTCGTCCTGCGCGGCCAGGGCCTGGGCCCAGTACAGCGCGATGTAGAAGTGGCTGCCGCGGTTGTCGATGCCGCCGAGCTTGCGCGACGGTGACTTGTCGTTGTCCAGGAACTGGCCGTTGGCTTCGTCCAGCGCCTTGGCCAGCACACGGGCAGCGGCGTTGTCGTAGCGGTTGCCCAGGTGTTCCAGCGACGCGGCCAGGGCCAGGAATTCACCCAGCGAATCCCAGCGCAGGTAGTCTTCCTCGACGAACTGCTGCACGTGCTTCGGAGCCGAACCACCGGCACCGGTCTCGAACAGGCCGCCACCGGCCATCAGCGGCACGATCGACAGCATCTTGGCGCTGGTGCCCAGCTCCATGATCGGGAACAGGTCGGTCAGGTAGTCACGCAGCACGTTGCCGGTCACCGAGATGGTGTCCTCGCCCTTGCGGATGCGGTCCAGCGAGAACGCGGTGGCTTCCACCGGCGGCAGGATGCGGATGTCCAGACCGGCAGTGTCGTGGTCCTTCAGGTACTGCTCGACCTTGGCGATGACCTGCGCGTCGTGGGCACGGGCGGCATCCAGCCAGAACACGGCCGGGGTGCTGCTCAGGCGGGCGCGCTCGACGGCCAGCTTCACCCAGTCCTGGATCGGCGCGTCCTTGGTCTGGCACATGCGCCAGATGTCACCGGCTTCGACGGCATGCTCGAACACCACGGTGCCAGCATCGTCGGTGACCTTGACCACGCCATCGGCGGCGATCTGGAAGGTCTTGTCGTGCGAGCCGTACTCCTCGGCCTTCTGCGCCATCAGGCCGACGTTCGGCACCGAACCCATGGTGGCCGGATCGAAGGCACCGTGCGCCTTGCAGTCGTCGATGACGGCCTGGTACACGCCGGCGTAGCAGCGGTCCGGAATGACGGCCTTGGTGTCCTGCAGCTTGCCTTCGGCATTCCACATCTTGCCGGAGTCGCGGATCATCGCCGGCATCGAGGCGTCGACGATGACGTCGCTCGGCACGTGCAGGTTGGTGATGCCCTTGTCCGAGTTGACCATGGCCAGCGCCGGGCGCTGCGCGTACTCGGCCTTCAGATCGGCTTCGATGGCGGCGCGGGTAGCCTCCGGCAGCGAAGGCAGGCGTGCGACCAGGTCACCGATGCCGTTGTTGGCATCGAAGCCGGCCTGCTTGATGGCGTCGGCGTGCTTGGCCAGCACATCCTTGTAGAACTCCTCGACGACCACGCCGAACATGATCGGGTCGGAGACCTTCATCATGGTCGCCTTCAAGTGCAGCGAGAACAGCACGCCCTGGGCCTTGGCATCGGCAATCTGCTCGCCGATGAACGCGGCCAGTGCCTTGCGGCTCATCACGGCGGCATCGACGATCTCGCCGGCCTTGACCGCGGTCTTTTCCTTCAGCACAGCGGTGCTGCCGTCATTGCCGTGGAAGGTGATCTTCAGCGAACCGGCGCTGGCCAGGGTGGCCGACTTCTCGCTGCCGTAGAAATCACCGGCGGCCATGTGCGCGACGTGCGACTTCGAATCCGACGCCCAGGCGCCCATGCGGTGCGGATGCTTGCGCGCGTAGTTCTTCACCGACAGCGGTGCGCGGCGGTCGGAGTTGCCTTCGCGCAGCACCGGGTTCACCGCACTGCCCTTGACCTTGTCGTAGCGCGCCTTGTAGTCGCGCTGCTGGTCGTCGGCCGGGGTTTCCGGGTAATCCGGCAGCGGATAGCCCTGGTCCTGCAGTTCCTTGATGGCCGCCTTCAACTGCGGCACCGAGGCGGAGATGTTCGGCAGCTTGATGATGTTGGCGTCCGGGGTGGTCGCCAGCTGGCCCAGCTCGGCCAGGTCGTCGCTGACCTTCTGCGCGTCACTGAGCAGTTCCGGGAACTGCGACAGGATGCGGCCGGACAGCGAGATGTCACGGGTTTCCACCACGATGCCGGCCGTACCGGTGTAGGCGTCAACGATCGGCAGCAGCGACTGGGTGGCCAGGAACGGGGCTTCGTCGGTCAGCGTGTAGAGAATCTTGGACATGGGGGACTTGGACTCTGTAGCAGTGCTCAGGGGAAGGCCGGCGCCAGCGCCGGGCCACGTGCAACCGTGTCGCGCGCGGGGCCGGGCCCCACGCTTTCCCCCGTCGCCGTCAGGGTGGGCGCGCGGCAGGGGAAACCCCTGCATTGTCGCGTTTTCAGCCGCGCGGGGCAAAGCCGCGCCATACGCGGCGGTACTGGACCGCTGTGTTTCGTCGTTGGCTCGCTTCCGGTCAGGAAGCTGGGGCTTGATGGCTAGTTCGACTTCTCGCTCGTTGAGGCACGCATGACCCACTCCGACAATCGCTGCCCCCACTCGGCACGCCTTGGACAGGTCAACGTCTGTGCGCGCTTGCTTTGCTGGAAGTTGCAGACACGGAATCCCCCGACGACGGCGGCCAGGCTGGCGAGTTCATCCGCCGTCGCTGCAGAACCTCGGATGTGCAGCGAGCCGGCGCCAGACGATCCGGGCCGAACGTAGACGTCGTACCGGGTGGAAGGTCCTTCCGACCTTACGTATCCCGACACGGCATATCCGCCGTCCGTGAAACGCAGATCCGGCGTGCTTCCTGCAGGCTTTTCGGGGGCGTCGCCCTCGTAGATCAGGGCGACTTCCTTACTATCGTGCCTGATAAGGTGCAGACCAGAGTCAACAGGTGCCTCGTAGGTCACAGACATTCCTGTCGGCACCCGCACACAGGCGCCGTATAGGAAGTGGTCGCAACTGTAGCTCCAGAGATTCGCAGGTCCCATTGCGAGTGTGAGCGCAATCCAGCTGAGCATCCTGTCCCCCGATCTGTCCGTGGTCCGTTCAGCGTATCCCGCTAGGCCCCAAAGCGGACATCGCCCAACAAAAAAGGACGCAGCCTCGCGGCTGCGTCCATCGTGAGCCCTGCCGGGAGAGAGTCGGCAGGACTTACTTGACCTCGAACTCCTGCGGCGTTCCGGCCGCCTTGCCATCGACGGTGACCTCGGCGCGGTACTTGCCGGCCGGCCAGCCCTTTGCATTCTTGAACGTGACGTTGGTGGTTTCCGCACCACTGGTGTTCAGGGTGGCGGTCTGTTCGCCGGCCACCTGGCCGTCCTGATAGGTCAGCTTCGCGCCAACGTTGACATTGTTTGCCGCACCGTCGGTCTTGACCGAGACGATGATGTCGTCCTTCGGTGCGAACAGAGCCGTCGTCGCAACCGACTTGTCGGCGGCGGCGGTCTTTCCGACCGTGACCGACGAGACACTGACGGCAGCGGCTTCGGCCATCGGCGGCGGCGCGCCGGTCATCGGGGCCGGTGCTGCCGGTTCGGCCGGAGCGGTCGCTGCCGGAGCGGCATTGTTGTCGGTCGACTCTTCTTTCTTCTTGCAACCGACCAGGGCGACGCTGCCCAGCAGGGCGGCGATCAGGGCGGTCTGGAGCGGGGTGGTCTTGATCATTCGGGGTTCCTCCCAGGGATTGTCGGACGGCGTTCTGGCCGGCTTACTTCGGCGGCAGTTTCAGGGTCTGGCCCGGGAAGATCTTGTCCGGGTCATCAAGCACATCGCGGTTGGCTTCGAAGATCTTCTTCCAGGCATTGGCGTCGCCCAGATGCTGCTTGGCGATCTTCGACAGCGAGTCACCCTTCTGCACGGTATAGGTGCCGCCGCTGACAACGTCTGCGGTGCTGTCCACCGAAGCGCTGACGCCGGAGAAGTCCGCCTTCGGCACCTGCTCGGCGGTACTGTCGACACTGCCACTGACGCCGGAGAAATCGGCTTTCTTCTCGGTACTCATCCACAACTCCCGTCTGCATGACTACGTGATTGGCACGGTGCCATGGCGGTTGTTAAATGGGGATGGTGCAGATGTGAAGCCGCCCCCGGGGGCGGCTGAACAATCGGGGGAATGGACACCCGGTAGTGCCGGCCGCTGGCCGGCTGTGCCACGGGATCCGGCCTTGGCCGATTGCCGGCCAGCGGCCGGCACTACCGGTAACCGCCTGCGGCGATTACTGCCGCAGCTCGCGGTAGGTCGCGGCCGGGGCGACGATGCCCGGGCTGGCACGCCAGGGGTTGATGTCCAGGCCACCACGGCGGGTGTAGCGGGCCTCAACCTCCAGCCAGTGCGGCTGGCAGCGCGCGGACACCTCGCTGAAGATCCGCTCGACGCACTGCTCGTGGAACTCGGCATGCTCGCGGTAGCTGACCAGATAGCGCAGCAGGCCCGTGCGGTCGATCTTCGGCCCGCGGTAACGCAGGCTGACCGTGGCCCAGTCCGGCTGGCCGGTGACCGGGCAGTTGGACTTCAGCAGCGCCGAGACCAGAGTCTCCTCCACCACCTCGCCCGCATCGGCGGCGAGGAAGTCCGCCTGCGGCGGGCCGTAGCAGTCGATCTCTACGTCCAGCCCGTCGATGGATTCGCCAAGCGGCGTCTCTTGCAGCTCCGGCAGGCCGAACTCCACCTGGACCGGCGCACCGGCGCAGGCCGACAGATCCGCCACGATGCGCGCGCGCAGCGCCTCGGCGCTGTCGATGCGGGTGCTGTTGAGGGAGTTCAGGTACAGCTTGAACGACTTCGATTCGATCAACCGCGGCGAGGTGCAGGGCACCTGGACGGTGGCCACGGCCACCTGCGGCTTGCCGCGCGGGTCGAGCCAGCTCAGTTCGAACGCATGCCAGCGGTCGTGGCCGACGAACGGCAGCGCAGCGTCATCGAGGCCGATCTCGGCGCGGGCGCCGCTGCGGGGGATGGGAAACAGCAGGCCGGGATCGTACTGCGACGGGTAACTGACCTCGCGACCGAGGCTGGAATCCTGTGGGGTGTTCATGGAGGTCATTGTATCGCGCGGACGGCAGGCCTTCGGCCGGGCCGGCCAACGGCGGAGCCCCTCCGTGGTGGGGTGGCTGCCGAATGCCTGGGTTGGCCGGGAGGGTGGGTTGGCTGGGGGACGCCGTGAATACGTCCATGTAGGCTCGGTCGCCGCATCCATGCGGCTCACGCCCCCAGCCAACCCACCCTCCCGACCACGGATAATTTCCCGCGCCACCACGGGAAAGATCAGGAAAATCAAAATCAGAATCCGATCCTTCAGACGTTCATGACGTCCGCCGTGTCGACCAAGGTCGACACCTACCAACAGCCGCGTGAACCTGTCGGGGGTGGGGCGGTGTGGGTCTGCAGGACCGTTGGCGCCATGGATGGCGCCATCGAGCCCCCATGGACGGGTTTACGGCGTGTCCTGCAGGCCCACACCGCCCCGCCCAACCAGCAGAAATCCAGCACCGTTTTTGCCGTTGACGTTGCCGTTGCTTCGGCGGGTGCAGGGCTGCAAGCCCTGCCGGCACCCCTCACCCCGCAGGAGTGCCGGTACCGTGCAGGTAATCCAGGCTCACCTGCAGCAGCGCACGCAGACCCACATCCAGCGCCTTCTCATCCAGCAGGAACTTCGGGGAGTGGTTCGCCGGCGCCGTCGCCGGGTCGATGCCCACGCTGGTGGAACCAACGAAGAAGAACATCCCCGGCACTTCCTTCGCGTACAGCGAGAAATCCTCCGCGCCCATCTGCAGCGGTGGCTCGTAGACGTTGTCCTTGCCCACCACCGCCTGCAGGCTCGGCAGCATCTTCGCGGTCAGCGCCGGGTCGTTCACCGTGGCCGGGTTGCCCTCCGATTCGTAGATGTCGGTCACCGCCTTGGCACCGTGCGCGGCGGCCGTGTGCTCGGCCACGTTGCGCAGGTCGGCGAAGATCTGCTGGCGCATCCCTTCGTCGAAGGTGCGGATGGTGCCGACCATCTCCACTTCATCGGGAATGATGTTGTAGCGGATGCCGCCGTTGATTGCGCCGAAGGTCAGCACCGCCGGTTGCTTGGACAGGTTGGCACGGCGGCTGACGATGGTCTGCGCGGTGCCGACCAGATCGGCGGTGGCGACGATCGGGTCAACACCGTTCCACGGTGCCGAGCCATGCGTCTGGCGCCCGATCACTTTGATGCCGAAACGGTCCGAGGCGGCCATCAACGGGCCACCGCGCACCGCGATCTGGCCGGCCTGCACGCTGGAGAACACATGCAGGCCAAACACCGCCTCCGGCTTGAAATCGGCGAACAGCCCTTCCTTCAGCATGAGTGCGGCACCGCCCTCTTCCGGCGGCGGCGCGCCCTCCTCGGCCGGCTGGAAGATCAGCATCACCTGGCCCGGCAGGTCCTTCTTCATCGACACCAGTGCTTCGGCCACGCCGAGCAGCGTCGCGGTGTGCGCGTCGTGGCCACAGGCATGCATCACGCCCACGGTCTGCCCGCGGTACTGGTCAGTGGCCTTGGAAGCGAACGGCAGGCCGGTCTGCTCGGTCACCGGCAGCGCGTCCATGTCCGCGCGCAATGCGATCTTCGGGCCCGGCTTGCCGCCTTCGATGATCGCCACCACGCCGTGGTGGGCGATGCCGGTCTTCGGCTTCAAGCCCATCGCACGCAGGCGCTTGGCGACCTCGGCCGAGGTGCGCACCTCGCGGTTGGACAGTTCCGGGTGCTGATGGAAGTCGCGGCGCCATTCAACCACCTTGGCCTGCAGGCGCTGGGCAGCGGCGGTCACTTCGGGGCGTTGCCCGTCCTGGGCGTGGGCAACGGCCGGCAGGGCCAGCAGCAGGGCGGACAGCAGCAGCGAACGGCGCATCGCAATCTCCACAGCAAGAGGGGTCCAGCTGAATGTAGGGCAACACCGCCGCCACGGGAACCTCCGCGGCCGGATCCGGTCTTAGCGCCCGTCCCATCCGTCATGCAGGAAACGTGATGTGGCACAGGTATGCTTTGCGCATTGCCCCCGGGTCGCGCCCGGTCCAGCCCTTTTGGAGTCCTCGTAATGTCACGTGTTTGGAAGATCGTGCTGCTGGTCGTGGCAGTGCTGGTGCTGGCCGTGGTCGGCCTGCGGGTCATCGGCGGCGGCAAGGACGAGGCTGGAAAACCCGCTGCGGGCGCGCGCCAGGGCGGCGAAGACCCGGATGCGGGCCCGGTGCCGGTGACCGTGGTCGATGCCACCCGCCAGGACGTACCGGTGTACGCCAGCGCGCTGGGCACGGTGACCGCAATGAATACCGTTACGGTCAGCCCGCAGGTCGGCGGCCAGCTGATGAGCCTGAATTTCCGCGAAGGCCAGGAAGTGAAGCAGGGTGATGTGCTGGCGGTGATCGATCCGCGCACTGCCCAGGCCAGCTATGACCAAGCCGCGGCAGCCAAGCGCCAGAACGAAGCCCTGCTGGCCACCGCGCGCTCCAACTACCAGCGCTCCAACGCGCCGGAATACCGCCAGTACGTCGCCAAGACCGATCTGGATACACAGCGAAACCAAGTGGCACAGTACGAAAGCGCAGTCGCTGCGAACGAGGCCAGCATGCGCTCGGCGCAGGTGCAGCTGCAGTACACCCGGGTCACTGCGCCGATCTCCGGCATCGCCGGCATCCGCGCGGTCGATGCGGGCAACGTGGTCAACGCCGGCACCGCGCTGGTCACGCTGACCCAGATCCATCCGATCCACGTGCTGTTCAACCTGCCCGAGCGCCAGCTGGGTGATGTGCGCCAGGCACAGGCCGCCGGCACGGTGCCGGTGGCCGCGCTGGACCGCGCCGACTCGCATGTTCTGTCCGGCGACGGCAAGCTGGACGTGGTCGACAACCTGATCAGTGCGGACAGCGGCACGTTCAAGGCACGTGCGGTCTTCGACAACACCGACAATGGCCTGTGGCCGGGCCAGTTCGTCAACGTGCGCATGCAGCTGCGCACGATCGCCGGTGGCGTGGTCATCCCGACCCAGGCGGTGCTGCGTGGCCCGGATGGCGAATACGTCTATGTCGTGCAGGGCGACAACACGGTGAAGATGCAGACCGTGCGCAGCGGCGTGGAAGTGGGCGACAGCCAGGTGCAGATTGCCGAAGGCCTGAAGGGCGGCGAGCGGGTGGTCAGTGAAGGCCAGTTCCGCCTGAAGCCGGGCAGCAAGGTCACCGCACTGAAGCCGGGCCAGACCCCGGCCGCACCGACCGAGGCCGAGCTGAAGGCGGCCGAGCAGAAGAACGGTGGCGGCGGTGGCCGTCGCGGTGGTGGCCCGCGCTGAGCGCAGGCGACTGTTCTCCCTCGCGCCGGCATGCTCGTCGGCGCCGACATTGAAGTGCCAGCAAGGATCAGTCCGTGGGCTTTTCGACGATCTTCATCCGCCGCCCGATCGCCACCTCGCTGTTGATGGCGGGCCTGTTGCTGCTGGGCATCCTCGGCTACCGCAAGCTGCCGGTGTCGGCGCTGCCGGAAATCGATGCGCCCAGCCTGGTGGTCACCACCCAGTACCCCGGCGCCAACGCCACCACCATGGCCTCGCTGGTCACCACGCCGCTGGAGCGCCAGTTCGGGCAGATCTCCGGGCTGGAGCTGATGACCTCCGACTCGTCGGCCGGGTTGTCCACGATCATCCTGCAGTTCTCGATGGACCGGAACATCGACATCGCCGCGCAGGACGTACAGGCGGCGATACGCCAGGCCACCCTGCCCTCGTCGCTGCCCTACCAGCCGGTCTACAACCGGGTGAACCCGGCTGACGCGGCCATCGTTACCTTGAAACTGACGTCTGACACGCGTCCGCTGCGCGATGTCAACAACTACGCCGACTCCATCCTGGCCCAGCGCTTGTCGCAGGTGCAGGGCGTCGGCCTGGTCTCGATTGCCGGCAACGTGCGCCCGGCCGTGCGCATCCAGGTCAATCCGGCGCAGCTGTCGAACATGGGCCTGACCCTGGAACAGCTGCGCAGCGCGCTCACCCAGGCCAACGTCAATGCGCCCAAGGGCTCGTTGAACGGCAAGACCCAGTCCTACAGCATCGGCACCAACGACCAGCTGGCCAGCGCCGCCGAGTACCGCGACACCATCATCAGCTACAAGAACGGCCGCCCGGTGCGGCTGTCGGACGTGGCCGAGGTGGTCGATGGCGTGGAGAACGACCAGCTCGCCGCCTGGGCCGATGGCAAGCCGGCGGTGCTGCTGGAAGTGCGGCGCCAGCCCGGTGCCAACATCGTGCAGACAGTCGAGCGCATCCGCGCGATCCTGCCGCAGCTGCAGGGCGTGCTGCCAGCCGACGTGCACCTGGAGATCTTCAACGACCGTACCGAGACCATCCGCGCCTCGGTGCACGAAGTGCAGTTCACCCTGATCCTCACCATCGGCCTGGTGGTGGCGGTGATCTTCGTGTTCCTGCGCCGGTTGTGGGCCACGATCATTCCCTCGGTGGCGGTACCGCTCTCGCTGGCCGGCACTTTCGCGGTGATGGCCTTTGCCGGCATGTCGCTGGACAACCTCTCGCTGATGGCGCTGGTGGTGGCCACCGGTTTCGTGGTCGACGATGCGATCGTGATGATCGAGAACATCGTGCGGTATATCGAACAGGGCAAGAGTGGCAAGGAAGCGGCCGAGATCGGCGCACGCCAGATCGGCTTCACCGTGCTGTCGCTGACGGTCTCGCTGGTGGCGGTGTTCCTGCCGCTGCTGCTGATGCCTGGCGTCACCGGCCGCCTGTTCCACGAGTTCGCCTGGGTGCTGAGCATCGCGGTGGTGCTGTCGATGCTGATCTCGCTGACGCTCACCCCGATGATGTGTGCCTACCTGCTCAAGCCCGATGCCCTGCCCGAGGGCGAGGACGCGCATGAGCGCGCGGCAGCGGCCGGCAAGCAGAACCTGTGGACGCGCACCGTCGGCCTGTACGAGCACAGCCTGGACTGGGTGCTGGGCCACCAGCGCCTGACCCTGGCTGTGGCCGGTGGCGCGCTGGTACTGACCGTGCTGCTGTACGTGCTGATTCCCAAGGGGCTGCTGCCCGAGCAGGACACCGGCCTGATCACCGGCGTGGTGCAGGCCGACCAGAACATCGCCTTCCCGCAGATGGAGCAGCGCACCAGGCAGGTGGCCGAAGCGCTGCGCCAGGATCCGGACGTGACCGGCGTGTCGGCCTTCATCGGCGCCGGCAGCATGAACCCCACGCTCAACCAGGGCCAGCTGTCGATCGTGCTGAAGGAACGCGGCGAGCGCGATGGCCTGGAGGAGATCCTGCCGCGCCTGCAGAAGGCAGTGGCCGGCATTCCGGGGGTGGCGCTGTACCTGAAGCCGGTGCAGGACGTAACCCTGGATACCCGTGTGGCCGCCACCGAGTACCAGTACTCGCTGTCGGACGTGGATTCGGCGACGGTGGCGACCCAGGCCACGCGCCTGACCGAAGCGCTGCGCAAGCGCCCGGAACTGGCCGACGTGGACAACAACCTGTCCAACCAGGGCCGCGCCCTGGAGCTGAACATCGACCGCGACAAGGCCAGCGTGCTGGGCGTGCCGATGCAGACCATCGACGACACGCTCTACGATGCGTTCGGCCAGCGCCAGATCTCGACCATCTTCACCGAGCTCAACCAGTATCGCGTGGTGCTGGAAGTGGCACCGGAGTTCCGCACCAGCACCGCGCTGATGGAACAGCTGGCGGTCGCCTCCAACGGCGCCGGCGCATTGACCGGCACCAATGCCACCAGCTTCGGCCAGGTCACCTCCTCCAACTCGTCCACCGCCACCGGCATCGGCGCGCAGAACACCGGCATCACGGTCGGCGCCGGCAACATCATTCCGCTGTCGGCGCTGGCCGAAGGCAAGGTGAGCAGCGCACCGCTGGTGGTCAGCCACCAGCAGCAGCTGCCGGCGGTGACGGTGTCGTTCAACGTGGCGCCGGGCTATTCGCTGTCCGAAGCGGTGCGAGCGATCCAGGAGACCAAGGACAGCCTGGACATGCCGGCACACCTGCATGCCGAATTCATCGGCAAGGCAGCCGAGTTCACCGGCAGCCAGACCGATGTGGTGTGGCTGCTGCTGGCCTCGCTGGTGGTGATCTACATCGTGCTGGGCGTGCTCTACGAGAGCTACATCCACCCGATCACGATCATCTCCACCCTGCCGCCGGCCGGTGTCGGCGCGCTGCTGGCGCTGATGCTGTGCGGGCTGAGCCTGTCGGTGGATGGCATCGTCGGCATCGTGCTGCTGATCGGCATCGTCAAGAAGAACGGCATCATGATGGTCGACTTCGCGATCGAGGCGCGCCGCGCCGGTGCCAACGCGCATGAAGCGATCCGTCGCGCCTGCCTGCTGCGCTTCCGCCCGATCATGATGACCACCGCTGCGGCAATGCTCGGCGCGCTGCCGCTGGCGCTGGGCACCGGCATCGGCTCGGAACTGCGCCGCCCGCTGGGTATCGCCATCGTCGGCGGCCTGCTGCTGTCGCAGCTGGTCACGCTGTACACCACGCCGGTGATCTACCTGTACATGGAGCGCTTCTCCGAGTGGCTGGCGCGCCGCCGCGAACAGCGCGCGCTGCGCAATGGTTCGCTGCAGGAGCCGCAGGCATGATCCACGCCCCGCTGCTGCGGGAGGCCGCACGATGAACCTGTCCGGCCCTTTCATCCGCCGCCCGATCGGCACCGCGCTGCTGGCCATCGGCCTGTTCATGGTCGGCCTGATCTGCTACCTGCGCTTGGGCGTGTCGGCGCTGCCGAACATCGAGATCCCGGTGATCTTCGTGCACGCCAGCCAGTCCGGCGCGGATGCGGCGACCATGGCCTCGACAGTCACCGCGCCGCTGGAGCGCCACCTCGGCCAGCTGCCGGGCATCGACCGCATGCGCTCGTCGAGCTCGGAAGGCAGCTCGCTGGTGTTCATGATCTTCCAGAGCGGCCACAACATCGATTCGGCCGCGCTGGACGTGCAGACCGCGATCAACTCGGCGCAGGCCGACCTGCCTTCGGGCATGGGCTCGCCGATGTACCAGAAGGCGAATCCGAACGACGACCCGGTCATCGCCATCGCGCTGACCTCGCAGACGCAGTCGGCCGACGAGCTGTACAACGTCGCCGACTCGCTGCTGGCCCAGCGCATCCGCCAGATCAGCGGCGTTGCTTCGGTCGACATCGCTGGCGCTTCGACGCCGGCGGTGCGTGTGGACGTCAACCTGCGCCTGATGAACGCGCTGGGCCTGACCGCCGATGACCTGCGCAACGCCGTGCGCGCGGCCAACGTGACCTCGCCCACCGGCTTCCTCAGCGACGGCAACACCACTACCGCGATCATCGCCAACGACTCGGTGGCGCGTGCCGCCGACTTCGCCGACCTGGTGGTCAAGACCCAGGGCGATGGCCGGGTGATCCGCCTGAAGGACATCGCCAACGTCTACGACGGCCAGCAGGATGCCTACCAGGCCGCGTGGTTCGACCACAAACCGGCGGTGGTGATGTACGTGTTCACCCGTGCCGGCGCCAACATCGTGGAGACCGTGGACCGGGTCAAGGCGCAGATCCCGACCCTGCGCGATTACCTGCAGCCCGGCACCACGATGACGCCGTACTTCGACCGTACGCCGACCATCCGCTCGTCGCTGCATGAAGTGCAGATCACCCTGCTGATCAGCCTGGCGATGGTGGTGCTGACGATGGCGCTGTTCCTGCGCCGGCTGGCACCCACGCTGATCGCCGCGGTGACCGTGCCGCTGTCGCTGGCCGGTGCCGCGCTGGTGATGTACGTGATGGGCTTCACCCTGAACAACCTGAGCCTGCTGGCGCTGGTGATCGCGATCGGCTTCGTGGTCGACGATGCGATCGTGGTGATCGAGAACATCATGCGCCACCTCGACGAAGGCATGCCGCGGATGCAGGCGGCGCTCACCGGCGCGCGCGAGATCGGCTTTACCATCGTCTCGATCACCGCCTCGCTGGTGGCGGTGTTCATCCCGCTCCTGTTCGCCAGCGGCATGATGGGTGCGTTCTTCCGCGAATTCACCGTCACCCTGGTGGCGGCGATCGTGGTCTCGATGATCGTCTCGCTGACGCTGACCCCGGCGCTGTGCAGCCGCTTCCTCAGTGCGCACGACCACAGCGCGCCGCCGTCGCGTTTCGGCCGCTGGCTGGATGCCGGCCACGAGCGGATGCTGCGCATCTACACCGTGTTCCTCGACTTCTCGCTGCGCCACGCGCTGCTGCTGTCGTTGACGCCGTTGCTGCTGATCGCCGCCACCATCTTCCTGTTCGGTGCAGTGAAGAAGGGTGCGTTCCCGCCGCAGGACACCGGCCTGATCTGGGGCCGGGCCAATTCCAGCGCCACTGTTTCCTTCGAGGACATGGTCAGCCGCCAGCGTCGCATCACCGACATGCTGATGGCCGACCCGGCAGTGAAGACCGTGGGCGTTCGCCTGGGCAGCGGCCGCCAGGGGTCAAGTGCGCAGTTCAACATCGAGCTGAAATCGCGCAGGGAAGGCCGTCGCGAAACCACCGCGCACGCCCTGGCGCGGCTGAGCGCCAAGGCCGACCGCTACCCCGACCTGCAACTGCGCCTGCGCGCTATCCAGGATCTGCCCAGCAATGACGGCGGCGGCTCAAGCCAGGGCGCGCAGTACCGCATCTCGCTGCAGGGCAACGACCTGGCATCACTGCAGGAGTGGCTGCCCAAGCTGCAGGCGGAGCTGAAGAAGAACCCGAAGCTGCGCGACGTCGGCACCGATGTGGACAACGCCGGCCTGCGCCAGAACATCCAGATCGACCGGGCCAAGGCTGCGCGCCTGGGCATCACGGTCGGCGCCATCGACGGCGCGCTGTACGGCGCCTTCGGCCAACGCCAGATCTCCACCATCTACTCCGACATCAACCAGTACAGCGTGGTGGTCAACGCCCTGCCCTCGCAGACCGCCACGCCGGCGGCGCTGGATGAGGTTTACGTGCGTGCGGGCAACGGCGACATGGTACCGATCACCGCGGTGGCCACCCAGGTGCCCGGCCTGGCACCGTCGCAGATCACCCATGAAAACCAGTACACGACGATGGACCTCAGCTACAACCTTGCTCCGAACGTGAGCATGGGCGAAGCCAAGGCGATCATCGACGCCACCGTAGCCGGCATGCGCATGCCCGGTGACATCCGCCTGGCCGACGACGCGGGCTTCGGCTTCAACTCCGATCCCAGCGACATGCTGATCCTGGTGTTCGCCGCGATCCTGACCGTATATCTGGTACTGGGCATGCTCTATGAGAGCCTGATCCACCCGGTCACCATCCTGTCCACGCTGCCGGCGGCGGGCGTGGGTGCGCTGCTGGCGTTGTTCGGCACCAACACCGAGCTGTCGGTGATCTCGATGATCGCGCTGGTGCTGCTGATCGGCATCGTCAAGAAGAACGCGATCATGATGATCGACTTCGCGCTGGTGGCGCAGCGCGAGCATGGGCTGGCGCCGCGCGATGCGGCACGCGAGGCCAGCATCGTGCGCTTCCGCCCGATCATGATGACCACGATGGTGGCGATCCTTGCGGCGGTTCCGCTGGCGATCGGCCTGGGCGAAGGGTCCGAGCTGCGTCGTCCGCTGGGCATCGCGATGATCGGCGGCCTGCTGTTCTCGCAGAGCCTGACCCTGCTCAGCACGCCGGCGCTGTACGTGATCTTCTCGTGCCTGGCCGAACGCTGGCGCGCACGTCGCGCGCGCAGGCGCGAAGCGAAGCTGCTCAAGCGCGCGCAGCGGGCGTAGTAGAGCCCATCCACGCATGGCGTGGATCTACTTCTCGGTACTGCGAATCTGCCGGCCAGCGGCCGGCACTACCGTGGATGCGAATGGTGGGTACGGACCGTGGGTGCGGACCGTTGGTCCGCACGCCTCCAGGTTTGACGTGCCGTAACGAAAAGAGAACAATTCTCATCCAGCTACGGTCCTGCGCCCCGTTGCGGCGCCCCGCTGCCTTCCCCGGCCAGCCTGCGTGATCCCAGCCACTGCCCCTTCCCCCACCCGTGGGCGGATGGCCTGTGGCCGTCCGTCGAGGACCACCATCGATGCTGCCTTCCCGTCTCCCCCGCCTGGCCCTGCTGGCCTCCGCCGTGTCCGCCGCCGGCGCTGCCCATGCCGAAGCGCCGGCCGTCAGCCGCAACGCCACCGATCTGGATGCGGTGAATGTCACCGCCGAACGCACCCATACCGACGCCGGCGCACTGGGCGACCGCGCCCTGCGCGACACTCCGTTTGCAATCACCGCGGTGGGCCGCGAGCAGATCGAGCAGCGCCAGGTGGTCTCGCTGGGCGAAGCCTTCCTGCTCGACCCTTCGGTCACCACCCAGGTCAGCGCCTACGCGAGCGGCTGGAGCTCACCCATCCGCAATCGCGGTATCGAACTGAATTTTGACAGCTATCGCGTCAATGGCCTGCAGGTCTCTTCCTGGGGTACCGAATGGCCGCTGGAAGTGATGGAACAGGTCGATCTGCTGAAAGGCCCGGGCGGCTTCCTGTACGGGTTCGGTGCACCCGGCGGCATCGTCAACTACATCACCAAGAAGCCGACGGACACGCCCACCTTCTCCGCCCAGCTGGGTTGGCGTGAACAGGGCATCGTCAGCGGCGGCATCGACGTTGGCGGACGTTTCGGCAACGAGCAGATGTTCGGCTACCGTTTCAACGCCTTCCAGGAAAAGGGCGAGACCTTCAATGGTGGGCACGTCGATCGCAAGGTTGGCGCACTCTCGCTGGATGCCCGCCTGAGCGATGTACTGACCTGGACCCTCGACGGCGTATTCCAGTCACGCGATCTGCGCGAAGAATCGCCGCAGTACTACTTCCGTGGCCTGACATCGCTGCCGCGACCGATTGCCGGGGGTACCGACAACAGCGTGCCCGGCACCTACTACGACACCCGATCCAGCCTGCTGTCGACCGGCTTGAACTGGCAGATCAACAGCGACTGGAAAGCCAGCCTGAGTTACGGCGTCACCACCTCGTGGAACGACGTCAACAAGATCTTCGCCTACATCGACAATCCCAACGGCGACTATGACGTCAACGTCTACGAACTGGGCGGAAAGAGCGAGTGGAAGCTGGCCCAGGCGATGCTGCAGGGCAGCTTCCGCACCGGCCCGCTGCAGCATCAGGTGGTTGCGGGCATCAGCCACCAGACCGGGCTGGGATGGGACCGCCCCTACGAATGGAACCTGATCGGCCGCGGCAACCTGTACCAGCGCCCCGCCCTCCGTCATGACGCCGTCGGTTCACGGGTGATGACCCGCGGCGACGAGACCGTGCAGCAGGCCGTGTTCGCAAGCGATACCGTCGATCTCGGCAGTGGCTGGTCGGTATTGGCAGGCTGGCGTTACAACGACTACGAGACCAGGGGCCGCTACCACACCTACCCGGTCACACCGACCTACGCGGTGATGTTCAAGCCCCGCGAGGCGGTAACGCTGTATGCCAGCTACATCGAATCGCTGGAAGCCGGTAGCCGCGTAGGCAACAGCTACATCAACGCGGGCGACGTGCTCGACCCGACCATCAGCAAGCAGTACGAGATCGGCGCGAAGGTCGAGGGGGCACGCTGGAATGCGAACCTGGCGGCGTTCCGGCTGGAGCGTGGCGCCAACATCGATGAGCTCACGCCTGCCGGCAAGCGCCTGGTGCAGGACGGCATCACGCTGTACGAAGGCATCGAAGCCAGTGCCGACCTGCACCTCAACGATGCCCTGACGGTCGGCGGTGGCGTCACCTGGCTGGACCCGACCTACGACAGGCTGTCGCCGGCCAGCGCCGCACAGGAAGGCAACCGTACCGCCGGTGCCGCGCGCTGGAGCGGCGTCATGCATGCCACCTACCAGCTGCCGTGGGTGGACGGCCTGGAAACGTATGCGGCCGTGCGCTACTACGGCGATGTCTGGTACGACGCCGACAACACCCTGAAGCTGCCCGACTACACGCTGGTGAATGCCGGCGTCGGCTACCGGCTGCTTGCCTCGGGCCACCCGGTGACCCTGCGTGCCAGCGTCGAGAACCTGGCCAACCGGAAGTACTGGTCCAACGCTGGCGCCGGCCTGCCGCGTACGTTCGCGGTGAGCGTTCGGTTCGACATGTAACCCCGGCAACCCCGTAGTGCCGGCCGCCGGCCGGCTCCTCGCACCTTCGTCCGCGCACATGAAGAGCCGGGCAACGGCCGGCACTACCGCGTATCGAGCGGAAAATCATCCACGCGTGGCGTGGATCTACCATTTCACGCGTGGCCCGCAATAATGGTGGAAGACCCTTCCACCGAGCCTGCATGTCCGCCCGCCAATCCCGCCTCAGCCGCCTGTGGGCCCACGAAAAGGCCAGTTACGGCCTGCGCGTGTTCATCGCCCTGGCCGCAGCGCTTGCCGTGTGCTGGCAGCTGGATGCGCTCACCGCCCTGCCCGGCGTGTTTCTCGGCATCATCGCAAGCGCCATCGCCGAGACCGACGACAACTGGTGGGGCCGCACCAAGGCGGTACTGCTGTCGCTGCTGTGTTTCTGCCTTGCCGCAGCATCGGTGATCTGGCTGTTCCCGTGGCCGTGGATCTTCATTGGCGCGCTGGCGCTGTCCACCTTCGGCCTGACCCTGCTCGGTGCGCTCGGCGAGCGCTATGCGTCGATCGCCCAAGCGACGGTGACGCTGGCGATCTACACCATGATCGGCCTGGAGCAGCATGGCGCCGGCGACCTGCACAGCGCGCTGGACGCGGTCAGCCACCTGCTGGCCGGTGCGGTCTGGTATGGCCTGCTGTCGATCCTGTGGACCGCGCTGTTCGCCAATCGTCCGGTGCGCGAACGCGTGGCGCGGCTGTATCAGGAACTGGGCCGCTACCTGCAGCTGAAGGCCGCGCTGTTCGAGCCGGTGAGGGAAGCAGACCTGCAACGTCGCCAACTCGACTTGGCCGAACAGAACCGGCGTGTGGTCGGTGCGTTGAACGAGGCCAAGACCGCGATCCTGGCCCGCTTCGGCCGTTCCGGGCGGCCGGGCGTGAACTCCGGTCTGTACCTGCGTCTCTATTACATGGCACAGGATTTCCACGAGCGCGCCAGTTCCTCGCACTACCCCTATGGCGCGCTGGTCGACGCCTTCTTCCACAGCGATGTGCTGTACCGCTGCCAGCGCCTGCTCGACCTGCAGGGCCAGGCCTGCGCGCGCCTGGGCGAAGCGATCCGCCTGCGCCGTCCGTTCGTGTACGGCGAAAGCAACCAGCAGGCCGGGCGCGACCTGGCCGATGCGCTGGCCTACCTGCGTGACCAGCAGCGCCCACAGTGGCAGCGCCTGCTTGGTTCTCTGGACCTGCTGGTGCACAACCTGCGCAGCATCGAGCGCCGCCTGCTGGACGCGGAGCGCTCCGAGGCCAGTCTGGACAACGTCGACACCCGCCTGCGCGACAGCAACCCGCACACCCTGCGCGAGATGGGCGTGCGCCTGCGCCAGCAGCTCACGCCCGGCTCGGTCCTGTTCCGCCATGGCCTGCGCATGGCGCTGGCGCTGATCGCCGGCTTTGCCGCGATACGCCTGTTCAATGCACAGAACGGCTCGTGGGTGCTGCTGACCATCGTGTTCGTGTGCCGGCCCAACTTCGGTGCCACCCGCCAGCGCCTGGCGCAACGCATCGTCGGCACCGTGGCCGGCCTGGTACTGACCTGGGCGCTGTTGCAGCTGTTCCCACAGCTGCACGTGCAGCTGCTGATCGCACTGCTGTCGGCGCTGCTGTTCTTCTTCACCCGTACCGATCGCTACCTGGTGGCATCGGCGGCGATCACGGTGATGGCGCTGACCTGCTTCAACCTTATCGGCGACGGCTTCGTGCTGATCGTGCCGCGCATGGTCGATACGCTGCTGGGCTGCGCGATCGCCGCCGTCGCCGCATTCCTGATCCTGCCCGACTGGCAGGGCCGCCAGCTGCACCTCGTGCTGGCGCGGGTTCTGGATACCGCTGCGCGCTACCTCGATTCGGTCCTGGGCCAGTACCGCAGCGGCATGCGCGATGACCTGGCCTACCGCATCGCCCGCCGCGACATGCACAACGCCGACGCCGCGCTCTCCACCGCATTGTCGAACATGCTGCGCGAACCCGGCCATGTGCGCCGCAATCTGGATGCCGGCTTCCGCTTCCTGGCGCTGTCCAACACGCTGCTGGGGCATCTGTCGGCGCTGGGTGCGCACCGCGACCAGGTGGACAGCTATGCTGGCGATCCACTGGCGCTGGCCGCGGGCGATCGCGTGCGCAAGGCACTTCAGCAGCTGGCGACGGCGCTGACCGCGCGGCAACCCGTTGCGGAAGATGACAACGACTCAGACCGCGCGGTGGCCGCCGAGCTGGAGCAGATCGACGAGGCGATGCCGCCGAAACTGCAGCTGATCCGTACCCAGATGGCGCTGGTGCTGCGGATGCTGCCGAAGGTGCGTGCAGCGGCCAATGAGGCAGTGACCAACCTGACCTGATTCCTTGTCGCTGGTCGGGCATCCCATCCGCGCGTGGCGTGGATCTACTGCACCGTGTGCAACCGTGTGTTGCGCCTTGCGATGCATCCCGATCACGTTCCCGCGCGGATACTGGGTGATCCCCTGGTACTGGAATCCCCCATGAAGATCGAACTCGCCGGCCGCACCGCGCTGGTCACCGCCTCCACCGCCGGCATCGGCCTGGCGATCGCCCAGGGTCTTGCCGCGGCGGGTGCGCGGGTCATTCTCAACGGCCGCAGCACCGACAGTGTCGAACGCGCCCGCCAGCGCCTGCTCGCCACCGTTCCGGGTGCCGAGGTGATCGGCGTGGCCGCCGATCTCTCCGATGCGGCCGGCGTCGATGTGCTGCTGGCCGGCCTGCCCAAGGTCGACATCCTGGTCAACAACGCCGGCGTCTTCGGCCCCGAGGACTTCTTCGAGACCGAAGATGCCACCTGGGAGCGCTACTGGCAGACCAACGTGATGTCCGGTGTGCGCCTGTCGCGGGCACTGCTGCCGGCGATGGTCGATGCCGGCTGGGGTCGCGTGCTGTTCATCTCCTCCGAATCGGCACGCAACATTCCCGCCGACATGATCCACTACGGGGTCAGCAAGACCGCGCAGCTGTCGCTGTCGCGCGGCCTGGCCAAGCGCGTGGCCGGCAGTGGCGTCACCGTCAACGCGGTGCTGCCCGGCCCGACCCTGTCCGACGGTTTCGCGGCGATGTTCGAAGATGAACGCCAGCGCAGCGGCAAGCCGCTGGAGCAGATCGGCCGCGAGTTCGTGATGGCACACCGGCCGTCTTCGGTGATCCAGCGCACCGCCACGGTCGAGGAAGTAGCCAACATGGTGGTGTACCTGGCCTCGCCGCAGGCTTCGGCCACCTCCGGTGCAGCACTGCGCGTGGATGGCGGCGTGGTCGACGATATCGTCTGAGACCATCGACAGGTGTGCGGACCAACGGTCCGCACCCACAGGTCCGCACCCACAGCGGATAGGCAGGAATGCTAGGCTGCGCCGGTCAAGGAGGTTCCATGTCCGGTCACAACCAGTTCGCCCTGCTGCGCCAGCGCCGTTTCCTGCCGTTCTTCGTCGTCCAGGCGCTCGGTGCGTTCAACGACAACGTGTACCGGCAGGCGATCATCAGCATGTTGCTGTTCATGGCCGTGCCGGAGGAAGAACTGGGGCTGTACGCCACGCTGGCACCGGCCATCTTCATCCTGCCGTACTTCCTGTTCTCGGCACTGGCCGGGCAGATCGCCGACAAACTGGAGAAATCGCGACTGATCGTGATCACCACGACCATGGAGATCGTGATCATGTCGCTGGCGGCCACCGGCTTCCTCACCCAGAGCCTGCCGGTGCTGCTGGTCGCCTTGTTCTGCACCGGCATGCAGTCAACCCTGTTCGGCCCGGTGAAGTACTCGGTGCTGCCCTCGGTGCTCAAGCCCGAAGAGCTGACCGGCGGCAACGGCCTGGTCGAGATGGGCACCTCGATGTCGATCCTGTCCGGCATGATCGTCGGCGGCCTGGTGTTCACCGTGGCCGGCAGCCATGGCACGGTGGTGGCCGCGTGCGCGATCATCGCGCTGGCGATCTGCGGCAACATCGCCGCCCGCCTGATTCCCAAGGTCGATGCCGGCGACCCGGACCTGAAGATCAACTGGAACCCGCTGCCGGAATCGCTGGCGGTGCTACGCATGGCGCGCCAGCAGAAGGCGGTGCGCAATTCAATCCTGGGCGTGTCCTGGTTCTGGTTCGTCGGCACCGTGCTGACCTCGCAGCTGCCGGCCTATGCGGTGACCAACCTCGGCGGCGAACCAACCCTGTACATCTTTGCGCTGGCCCTGTTCTCGGTCGGCACCGGCGTCGGCTCGCTGCTGTGCGAAAAGCTTTCGGCACGCACGGTGGAAATCGGCCTGGTGCCGTTGGGCGCGTTCGGCATGACCGCGTTCCTGCTCGACCTGTACTTCGCGCGCAGCGGCGAGGCCACGGAGCACGGGTTGACCATCGGCACCTTCCTGCAGCAGCCCGGTAGCATCCGCATCGTCATCGACCTGATCGGCATCGGCCTGTTCACCGGTATCTTCGTGGTGCCATTGTTCGCGCTGATCCAGAGCCGCACGCCGAAGGCGCAGATGTCGCGCGTGTTCGCCGCACTGAACATCCAGAATTCCGGCTTCATCGTCGGCGCAGCCCTGTTGTCGCTGGCCGCGCACACGCTGCTGCACTGGAGCATCCCGCAGCAGTTCCTGGCGCTGGCCATCGCCAACGCGCTGGTGGCGATCTACATCTTCACCATCGTCCCCGAATTCCTGATGCGCTTCCTCAGCTGGCTGATGGTGCGCACCCTGTACCGGCTGCGCCCGCACGGCATCGAAGCCAACGTGCCCGACGAAGGTGCCGCGCTGCTGGTCTGCAACCATGTCAGCTACATGGACGCACTGATCCTGTCGGCGACGATTCCGCGTCCGGTGCGCTTCGTCATGTACTACAGGATCTTCAACATCCCGGTGATGCGCTGGATCTTCCGTACCGCCAAGGCGATCCCGATCGCCGGTGCGCGCGAAGACCCGGCGCTGATGCAACGCGCGTTCGATGACATCGACGCCGCGTTGGCCGAAGGCGAGCTGGTCTGCATCTTCCCGGAAGGCGCACTGACCAAGGATGGTGCAATCGCCCCGTTCAAGTCCGGCGTCGAGAAGATCCTCGAACGGCGGCCGGTGCCGGTGGTGCCGATGGCCCTGCGCGGCATGTGGTCGAGCATGTGGAGCCGGCGCGACAGCCGCCTCGGCCGCATGCGGGTGCCGCGCCGTTTCCGGGCCACCGTCGAGGTAGTGGCGGCACCGTCCATGGACGGCCACACCACCAACGCCCAGGCGCTGGAAGCCCAGGTGCGGGCCCTGCGCGGCGATCACGCCTGACAGAATCGGACTGACAGGCAGGCCCGGCAACCTCCCCCGCATACGCCACCGTCCAGTGGCGAACACGACATGCCGTGCGTGTAAACGCATACATGCAACGCCGGTTGCGGTAGATTACGCACCCACAGGGGGGAGGTTCGGCCGATTCACCAAGGCCGGCCACCAAGGAATGGAGTCTCGCTTTGAATCAACCACCACCGCTCAGCCGTCCGGTCTACATCCCCAACCATCTGGTCTGGGCGATCCTGACGACGCTGTTCTGCTGCCTGCCGTTGGGCGTGGTGTCGATCGTCTATGCCTCCCAGGTCGATGGCCGCCGCGCGGCTGGCGATCTGCCGGGGGCCTACAGCGCGTCGCGCAAGGCGGGCTGGTGGGCAGTGGCTTCGGCCGTGGCCCTGCCGGTCCTGTTGCTGTTGTGGCTCGGGCTGTTCGGCGGCTTGGCCGTGCTGGGCGCTCTTTCCGACCAATGATCTACCACCACCACCCATCAAGGAGCTTGAACCCATGAATACCGCCACTCCGCAGGTCCCGAACAACCTGGTCTGGGCCATCCTGAGCACCCTGTTCTGCTGCCTGCCGGCCGGCATCGTCTCGATCGTCTACGCCGCCCAGGTCAACGGCAAGCTGGCCGCTGGCGATATCGCCGGTGCCCAGGAATCCTCGGCCAAGGCCAAGAAGTGGGCCATCTGGTCGGCCATCGCCGCCGTCGTGGTCGGCGTGCTGTACGGCATCCTGATCGTCGCTCTCGGCGGCATGGGTGCGATGAGCAACAGCGGCTACTGATCCGCGTGGACGGATCCGGCGCCTGCGCCGGATCCGTTGCTGCATGTCCGCACTGCCCTCCCGATCCCGACTGGCCCGCTGGGCACCGCTGCTGGCCGCCACCGGACTGGCCGCCGGTGCCGCGCTGGTGCTGCGCAACGTCAATCCCTATGTCGCCGGCAATCCGTTGCCGAGCTGCCCGCTGTACGCGCTGACGGGCCTGTACTGCCCGGGATGTGGCAGCACGCGCTGCCTGTATTCGCTGGTCCACTTCGACCTTCCCGGCGCGATGGCGATGAACCCGCTGCTGGTCATCAGCCTGCCGTTCCTGTTGCTGATGCTGCTGAATACCGCCGGCATCCGCCCGCGCGTGCTCGACCCGTTGATGCGGGTACTGGCCAATCCCACGTTCTGGCTCTGGCTGCTGCCCGGGTATGCGCTGCTGCGCAACCTGCCGTGGGCACCGTTCACCGCACTGGCACCGGTCTAGGATTCCAGCCAACGGCGCAGCCCCTCGTGGTGGGTGGCGTTTGAAGGCAGAAGCCTTGGGGTTGGCCGGGCGGGACGGGTTTGCGGGGGACGCCGTGAATCCGCCCGTGGAGGCGTGGCCGCGGCTTGCTCGTGTGCGCTGTCCTGCGCGCACGGCAAGACCAGGGTTGGGCGTCCTGCCCAACCCGCCCGAGGCATGCCTCGGACCCATGCCGCGGACACCCCCTCAAACCCATCCCGCCCGGCCACGGACATTTTCCGTGCGCGTCCACCACGGAAAAGAAGAAGAAGATCAGAAGCGAAAGCGGATCGCTTCGCTCCGCATCCACGCATGGCGTGGATCTACCGTGTCGACCAAGGTCGACACCCACCGGCAGTCGCAGTTGACCCACCGTCACCGGGAACTGTCGGGGGTGGGGCGGTGTGGGGCTGCAGGACCGTTGGCGCCATGGATGGCGCCATCGAGTCCCCAGGGGTGAGGGCGCTTTGCTTGCGAGGCACTGCGTCGCAAGCGCCCGAACGCCCAGCCGCCAGCGGCTGGGCCGGCCTGGGGGTTTACGGCGTGTCCTGCAGCCCCACACCGCCCCGCCCAACCCTCAGCAACCCAGAGCCGCTTTGGCTTTGGCTTTGGCGTTTGCCTCTGCAGGTGCAGGGCTGCAAGCCCTGCCAGAACACCTACGTCACCCAGCCTGCTATCACCAGCAACGCCAGGATCGCCAGCCACAGCAGCAGCATCCGCCACACCAGGCTCATCGCATCACGCAGGTCCGGCAGCCGCTGCCACACCGGCAACAGCCCGGCCTCGGTGTAATCGTGCGCATCTTCGCGCAGCTCGGCGTTGACGCTGGCCCGCGCCACCGCGCCCAGGAACCCGATGGTGCCGGCCAGCCGCTCGCCATGCGCCTGGCGCCACGCCTTCCACGCCGTATCGAAGTTGCCCACCAGCGCCATCGAAAACGCCATCAGCTGCGCCACCGGCCACTCGATCCAGCCCAGCAGGCGCTGCGCCAGCGCCAGCGGCTCCACCGGCACGCGGGCACGCATCGGGCTTTCCGCCATCAGCGCCAGCAGCCGGTACCCCAGCGCACCGGCCGGGCCCAGCAGCAGGAACCAGAACAGCACCGCGAACCAGCGCCGCAGCGCGTTGAGCACGGTGGCCTCGACCAGCGACGGCACGTCTTCGCGCAGGCTGCCACCGGCCGCCTGCAGGTTGCGCACGGCGGCCTGACGCGTTGCGGCGTCGTCCGCATCGATGATCGCTTCGATATCACGATCCAGATCACGCGGCCCCCAGCACCAGGCCAGCACCGCCACGCCCAGCATCAGCGACGGCAGCCCGAACAGCACCCCGCGCAGCAGCCATGCCAGCAGCGCCATCAGCAGCAGCGGCGGCAGCAGTGCCAATGCAACACCGGCCGGTCCCTGCCACGCCTTTCCGCCATGCGCGTCCAGCCAGCCCAGCCAGCGCCGGAAGCCGTCGAAACGGCGCAGCGAGGCGGCAGCGGCCGGGGCAACATGGCCCAGGGCCAGTGCCACCAGCACGGCGGCCAGAGTGGTGAACATGGCAGGTCTCCCTACGAAACGGAACGCTCGGCGCCGTTACCTTACCTGTCGCAGCGGCGCCCCTCAGCGGTGAACCGGACTGTAACCCGGGCCGTGTTCAGGTGGCGGCAATACAGCGGCCACAACCGGCCCGGCCGCAGCCCGGTTCAGCCCTGCTGCTCGCGGTACCAGTGTTCGATCAGGCCGCGCGAAATCGAGATCGGCGGCGACAGGCGGATGCCCTGGCCATCGTCGTCCACATCGCGTGCCAATGCTGCGCCAACCTCATCGGCAGTGAACCAGCGCGCGTCTTCCAGTTCGCCATCCACAGTCGGCAGGTCATCCTGCGCCTGTGCACGGAAACCGATCATCAGCGCGCCGGGGAACGGCCACGGCTGCGAACCGAGGTACTGACAGGCGGTCACCCGCACCTTGCTCTCCTCGTGCACTTCACGCACCACGGTCTGCTCGAACGTCTCGCCGGGTTCGACGAAGCCGGCCAGCACCGAGTAACGACGCGGGGCCCAGTTCGACTGCCGGCCCAGCAGCAGCCGGCCCTGGTTCTCCACGGCGACGATCACGGCGGGATCGACACGCGGGTAGTGCTCGGTGGAACACTGCGCGCAACGGCCGACGAAGCCGCCTCGGGCAAACGCCACGGCGCCGCCGCACACACCGCAGAAGCGGGTGCGCGAGTGCCAGTAAGACATGCCGCGGGCATAGCTGAAGGCGGTCGCATCGGCCATCGACCACAGCAGCGCGGCCTGGCGCAGGTCGAGGCGACGTGGTGCGGTGACGGTGACGCTGGCGGCTTCAACCGAGAACCATGCTTGTTCCCCGCGCAGGCCGAGGAAGATCGCGGAGCCGGGCCCCCCCCCGATGTCGGCGCCGGTCAGCGCCAGCGGCTGGCCGTCATCGCCGGTAAAGGCGCTGCCGTCCTGATCGAGCACGAGAATGCGCGCGCCCGGCCACAGGCGCGCCAGTGCATCGGCATCGTCGCGCAGGGCATCGGCGCGCTCCAGCGGTTCGCCAACGAAGGCGAAACCGGAAAGCGGCGAAGAAGTATTGGGCATCCGGCAAGCGTGCCGCCAATCGATGCGGGTGGCAAGGTCGGCGCTGTGCGCAATCTGCTGTTGTGTGCATGGAGGCACAGAGCATCCACGCACGGCGTGGATCTACTGATCCGCTCTGGTGGGTGCCAACCGTGGTTGGCACATCCTGGCCACAGGGCTCTTACATGCTGAAGCTGCTGCCGCAGCCGCAGGTGGTCTTTGCGTTCGGGTTGCGGATCACGAACTGGGCACCGGTCAGGCTCTCGGTGTAGTCCACCTCGGCGCCCATCAGGTACTGCAGGCTCAGCGGATCGACCAGCAGGGTCACCCCGCTGGTCTGTACCGCCAGGTCATCCTCGGCACGGTTCTCGTCGAACTCGAACCCGTACTGGAAGCCCGAACAGCCGCCGCCCTCGATGTACACACGCAGGGCCAGGTCGGGGTTGCCCTCTTCCTGGATCAGGGATTTGACCTTGGCGGCCGCCGACTCGGTGAAGTTCAGCGGGCGCTCCAGCGATTGGTAATCGGGCGCGGCAACCGGAGTGGCGCCGGGCAGGGAGACTAGCGTGCTCATGATGCCAGCATGGGGGTGCCGGGGATGGCTTTCAAGCCATCGCCTCGGCCAGCTTGCGGCGTGCAGCAGTGTCGCCCTTGCCGCCATTGGCCTCATCGCCTTCCGGCGCCGGCAGGGCCGCCATCGGGGCGCTGGCATGGATCAGGCGGCCGTTCAGCTGGGCGCCCGCATTCATCTCCACCACCTGGTAATGGACGTTGCCATTGACCCGTGCGCTCGGGGTCAACTCGACCTTCTCGGTGGCGTGTACATCGCCGTCCAGGCGACCGCTGATGACCACCACCTGGGCCCGGATTTCGCCCTCGATCACGCCGTGCTCGGCGACCGTCAGGGTCGCGCCACTGGCGCCTTCGGCGGCGATCACCTTGCCATGGATGCGGCCTTCCACGTACAGGCCACCACTGAATTCCACATCACCGCGGATCACCACCTGGTTGCCGATCAGGGCATCCACCACCAGCTGGCCTTCACGGTTGGATTTGCTGCTTCCGAACATCTGCCTACTCCCCTTTGGCGGCCGGCGCACCGGCCTGTTTCCAGTCGAATACCTGGGTGGTACCCCCCGTACCACTCCCCAATGTCACCCGCACGCGTTGCGGGGTAAAGTCAGCCGGCAGCATCACGCTGCCGGTGAGCTGCTGGAAGTACCGGAACGAGTAATCCTGTCCCGGTACCTTGCTGCGCTGGTGCAGATCATCCCAGCTGATCGTGGCCAGCTTGCCGTTCCTGACGCCTTCCACGGTGAAGCGCATCTGCCCCTGGCTGATGGCGCCGCGGTTGAGGTTCTGGGTCAGCACGGCGGTGTATTGCCACGTGCCGGCCGCTTCCGGGCTGAACTCGATCGAATGGGTGTTCAGGCCCTTGCGCTGGCTGGTCGAACCCACCAGGCGCTCATAGAAGGCAACGTCGGCACGCAGGCCGGCGATTTCCTCATCGCGCTCGGCCAGCGAGGACTGCACCTCGGTGTTGGCGGCGCGGCTGATGCGGTCGGAGGCTTCCAGCGTGGCCTGCTTCTGGCGCAGTTCGGTCAGCTGCGCCTGCAGCGTCTCGGCACGCTTCTCGGCGGCCTGCAGGCGCTGGCCCTGGGCATCGCGCGGGGTGGCCATCCAGCAGCCGCCGAGCACCGCCAGCACCAGGCTGAGCAGCCAGATGCCGCCGATCACCAGCAGGCGGCCACGGTCGGCAGGCGGTTGCGGCGCGCCGGGCAGGCGGACCTGCACGCGCATGGGAGGACGGTTGGTCATGGGTGGTTTCCGGGGTATCGCAAGGGCGACACCGGTACGGCCCCTGTGGCAAACGACGGGCTAGTGTATGACAGGACGGGTGGGTTTCCTGCGCAGTAGCGAGCCACGGTCTGTGGCGTTCAGGCATGCCATCGTCGATAGTGTGGTCCCTTGCACAGTTCCGTCGCCGGAGCATCGCCATGACCGAAGCCCACCTGTTCGTGATCGGCATCCTGCTGGCCTGGCTGGCCGGCATCCGCGTCTACCTCACCGTGTTCGGTGTCGGCCTGGCCGGCCTGCTCGGCTGGGTCGACCTGCCACCGGCCCTGCAGGCTACTGAATCGTGGTGGGTGCTGGGCACTTCGGCGGCGCTGGCGGTGACCGAATTCTTCGCCGACAAGATTCCCGGCGTGGACTCGGCGTGGGACCTGGTGCAGACCCTGGCACGTGTACCCGCAGGTGCCTTCCTTGCCGCAGCCACGCTGTCGCCGGATGGGCAGCTGGGTACCGGCGCACTTGCTGCCGGTGCCGGAGTCGCGCTGGCCAGCCATGGCCTGAAAGCCGGCACCCGTGCCCTGCTCAATACCTCGCCCGAGCCCGCCAGCAACTGGGTGGCCTCCACCGCCGAGGACACCGTGGTGGTCGGGGGCCTGGCCCTGGTCCTGGCACACCCGTGGATCGCGCTGATCGTGGTGCTGGCCTGCAGCCTGGCGGGCGCGCTGCTGGTGTGGCTGGTCTGGCGCGCCTTGTGGAAGGGCGTGCGCTGGCTGGCACGCAGTGCGTCGCCGGACGGTCCGCGCCAGCCAGGTACCGGTTGAACCACGGGCTTGTCGCATAATGGACGCGAACACCAGGAGCACCGATGGCCGCAAACGAATCCCCCGCGGGCGCCCGCCCGGGACGCGCTGAATCCCCTCCGGCCGATCATTGGCAACGCTGGGCCGCGGAGCCGGCGAGCGCGGTCGCCGCAGTACCCGCAGTGGTTCCGCCGCTGGCCAGCTCCGACATGCCCGCATCGATCGGCAGCGCGCCACCGCCTCTGCCGGGCCCGGCCTTCCTGGCCGAGGCTGGCAACAACGACCAGGCGCCGTTGGCCTCCGATTCGCCCTACCGCGTGCTGATCGTCGAGGACGACCGCGCCCAGGCCCTGTTCGCGCAGAGCGTGCTGCACGGCGCCGGCATGCAGGCAATCGTGCACAGCGACGCCGATGGCGCGCTGCAGGCGATCAAGGAACACCGTCCCGACCTGATCCTGATGGATCTGCACCTGCCCGGACTGGATGGCATGCGGCTGACCGCACTGATCCGCCAGCAGCCCGGCCTGCAGCTGCTGCCGATCGTGTTCCTCAGCGGCGATCCGGATCCAGAGCGCCAGTTCGAAGTGCTCGACAGCGGCGCCGACGATTACCTGAGCAAGCCGATCCGGCCGCGCCACCTGATCGCCGCCGTGGCCAACCGCATCCGCCGCGCACGTGCGCAGGCCGCGACCCTGCCCGGTGCCAGCGGCGTACCGGCCACCAGCAATCCGGAAACCGGCCTGCCGACGCGCCATCACGTGCTGCAGCAGCTCAACACCGCACTCGCCCACCACGACCGGGGCGGTGTGTTCTTCATCGAAGTGGCCAGCGCGCTGGGGCTGCGCGAACGCTATGGTTATGCCGCCTTCGAGCGCCTGATGGTACAGGCCGGGCAGCGCCTGGCCGAGGCCGGCCATCCACACCTGCTGGCACGCCTGAACGACAACAGTTTCCTGCTGCTGGCCCGCAACGCCGACGAAGATGCCCTGGAAGGCATCGCCGCTTCCCTGCGCGAGCAGCTGTCGGCGCGTGCCTTCGTGATCCGCGACGACGAATCGGTGCACCTGCGCGGCGTGGTGGGTTATGCGCCGCTGTCGCCGGGCTTCGACGATGCCAACGCTGCACTGGAAGCGATCGAGCGCACCACCCTGCAGGCACGCCTGCTCAGCGCCGGTGTGGCGGGCCATGTGCACCGCCAGGCCGTCACCGAACAGGAGCACCTGGCACTGCTGGAAGGCCAGCTGGAGCTGGCCTATCAGCCGATCGTCGCCGTCGCCGGTGGCAACACCGCGCAGTACCAGCTGCTGCTGCGCCTGCGCCAGGCCGATGGCACGGTGCTGGCGGCCGGCCAGGTTATTCCGGCCGCCGAAGCGGCAGGCCGTATCGCCGACCTCGACCAGCAGGTGATGGACCACGCGCTGGGCCTGCTGGATCTCTACCGGCACGCCACGCCGCCGCTGAACCTGTTCGTCTCGCAGTCGCTGCGCACCCTGCAGCGCGACGCCTTCGCCGACTGGCTGCTGGAATCGCTGCAGCAGCGTGACCTGCCGGGCAGTGCGCTGGTGATCGACGTGCGCCTGCCCGACGCACTGATCCACACCGTGCCGCTGCAACAGTTCTGCCAGCGCATGGCCGGCGCCGGGGTGCGCTTCTGCCTGAGCCAGTTCGAGCCCAGCGGCGAAGCCGACGCCCTGCTGACCCAGCTGCCGCTGTCGTTCGTGCGCATGGCCGCGCGCTTCTCAAGCAGCCATGCCAACCCGGCCACGCGCGAGGAACTGCGCAAGGCGATCGAACAGGCACATGCGGCCGGGCTGCAGATCATCGGGCAGCAGATCGAGGACCCACAGGCCGCCGCGGCGATGTGGGTCGGCGGCGTCGATTACATCCAGGGCAACATGGTGCAGTCGGCCGGCAGCGACCTGAACTTCGACTTCCACAACGCGGTGCTCTGACGTGCCGCTGTGGGGCGTGCTGCTGGTTGCCCTTGCCGCGGCCGCCGTGGCGCTGCTGTTGGGCCTGCGCCTGCGCGCACGCAGCCGTGCACTGGCCCGGCTGCAACGCGCACACGATGCGCTCGCCGCCGAACGCGACCAGCTGCGCCGTACCACCGAACGCCAGGGCCAGCTGGAACAGCAGCTGCTGCAGGCCAAGCAGGCCGCCGAAGCAGCGGTGCTGGCCAAGGGCGAGTTCCTGGCCACCATGAGCCACGAGATCCGCACCCCGCTCAACGGCATCCTGCCGATGCTGGAGCTGATCGCGCACGGGCCGCTGGGCGAGGACCAGCGGCAGATGCTGGCCACCGCTTCGGCCAGTTCACAGCAGCTGCTGCGCATCGTCGATGACATCCTCGACTACTCACGGCTGGAAGCACAGGCGCTGGAACTGGAAATCACCAGCTTCAACCTGCGCGATCTGCTGGATGGCGTGGTGCAGCTGATGCAGCGCGCCGCCGACGCCAAGGGCCTGTCCCTGACCCTGCAGCTTGACCCGTCGGTGCGCCTGCCGGTGCGCGGCGACCCGGTACGCCTGCGCCAGGTGCTGAGCAATCTTCTGGCCAATGCCATCAAGTTCACCGCGCGCGGCCAGGTACAGCTGCGCGTGCAGCGGCTGGGCGAAGGCGCGGCCCAGCACCAGCTGCGCTTCGAGATCATCGACACCGGCATCGGCATCGATGAGGCACTGCAGGCACGCCTGTTCCAGTCCTTCAGCCAGGCCGATGCCTCGACCACGCGCATCTACGGCGGCACCGGCCTGGGCCTGGCCATCTGCAGGCGCATCATCGACCTGATGCACGGGCAGATCGGCGTGCAGTCCACGCCCGGCCAGGGTGCTACGTTCTGGTTCGAGATTCCGCTGCTGAAGGTGCCCGGCGACCTGCCGGCGATGGCCCGCGCGCCGACAGCGCTGCTGCTGTTCAGTGCCGATGCAATGCTGCAGAAACGCATCGAGCGCATCGCCGCCCACCATGGGCTGCAGGTGCAGATGCTGAGCCAGCTGGACGCCGTGGTCGAACAGCTGCGCACCGCGCCGCAACCCGGGCAACCGGCACCGGCGTGGCTGCTGGTCGATGCACGAGCGCGGCGCAGCGGCGAGGCGATGCTGCAGCAGGCACTGGCCGAGCGCGGTGACGACGACGCACTGCAGGTGCTCTGGCTGCAGGATGACGCACCAGCGCAACGACCGCGCCAGCGCCAGCTGCCCACGCACTTCGACGATGCCGCACTGCATGCACTCCTGGCCGCACCTGTCACGCCTGCCCGTCCTGCCGCCCTGCTTTCCAGTGCCGGAGATGGGGTACCCGCGCCGGTGCTGCCGCCACTGCACCTGCGCGTGCTGCTGGTGGAAGACAATACGGTCAACCGGATGGTGGCCGAGCAGCTGCTGCGCGTATTCCAGTGCGAGGTGCGCAACGCCGTCGATGGCGAGCAGGCATTGGCCGCTCTTCGCGAAGGCGGCGTGGACATCGTGCTGATGGATTGCCAGATGCCGGTGCTGGACGGCTACGCCGCCACGCGCCACTGGCGTGCGGAAGAAGCGGAAACCGGGCGAGCGCGCCTGCCGATCATCGCGATGACCGCCAATGCCATGGCCGGCGACCGCGAGCGCTGCCTGCAGGCTGGCATGGACGATTACCTGTCCAAGCCGATCGCCCGCGCCACGCTGCATGCGCTGTTGAAGCGCTGGGGTGGCGGTAAAGCCGCATCACCTGCACGGCCTTCTGCAGAGCCGAGCATGGCTCGCCTGACGGCCAACAGCAGCGGGGCTCCATCAGCCGAGCATGGCTCGGCTCTGCAGGACGATGACAGCCGAGTGGGCTCCAAGCCACAACCGGTACTCGACCGCGATGTGCTGGACGAACTGCACGCGGTGATCGGCGACGCCGCCATGCAGATCGTGTCGGTCTTTCTTGACGATGCGCCAGCGATGGTGCAGCAGCTGCAGCAGGCCGCGCAGAGCGGCGACGAGCCCCGCCTGCAGGCGGTCGCGCACAGCCTGAAATCGTCGAGTGCGAACGTGGGAGCCCTGTCGCTGTCGGCGGTCGCGCAGCGCATCGAACGCGAGGCCCGTGGTGGCAGCCTGCAGCGCCCCGCGGTGGCGGTCGCGCTGCTGGTTGCCGAATTCGCCCGGGCACGTGTGGCGCTGACGGGCTACCTGGCGCAGCATCGTGCCGGCCAGGACAGCTGACTCACTCTTCCAGCTTGCTCAGCAGGTACTTGGGCTCGCCGATGCGCTCGATCAGGTCGAGCTGGGTTTCCAGCCAGTCGATGTGTTCTTCTTCCGAATCGAGAATCTTCACGAACAGCTGGCGGCTGACATAGTCGCCGACCGAATCGGCATAGGCGACGGCCTCGCGCAGGGTGACCACGCCGTCGCGCTCCAGCGACAGGTCGCACTGCAGGATCTCGGTCGGGTTCTCGCCGATGCGCAGCTTGCCCAGCGCCTGGAAGTTCGGCAGGCCTTCGAGGAACAGGATGCGGTCGGCGAGCATGTCGGCATGCTTCATCTCGTCGATCGATTCCTTGTACTCGTGCTCGGCCAGTTCCTTGATGCCCCAGTTCTTCAGCATCTTGGCGTGCAGGAAGTACTGGTTGATCGCGGTCAACTCGTTGTAGAGGACCTTGTTGAGGAATTCGATGACCTTGGTGTCGCCCTTCATGGGATGCTCCTGCACGCTGAAAACGCAGGCACTTTAACGCCTTGCCTGCGGCCGTGAAGGAACGCGAATCGTGCGCATTGGCCTGTGCGGCCGCGCGTGAAGGATGCGAAAGCGCGGCATCAATGCGCCGCGAAGAAACGATCAGGCAACCTGGGCCAGGCCCAATACCGGCAGCGGCAGATCGTGGGTCGCACGCGCCTTGGCCAAGAGGTCCGCGGCCATGTCCAGGCAGGAACCGCAGGTCGCACCACAGCCGGTCCGCATGGTCAGTTCGGCCACCGTGCTGACACCATGGCTGGCGGCTTCGCGGATCTGGTGGTCGGTGACTCCGTTGCAGATGCAGACGTACACAGGCGGGAACCGGGCTGACAGGCCAGGAGCGGCCTGGTGGCTATTCCAATGGAAACGAGAATGGTTGTCAATCAGAGACCTGAACCATTCTCGATACCGTTCAGCCCGTCAGCTGGCTGGGCCATCACCCGTGGCCTTCTTCGGCCAGTAGCCGCGCGTCCGCGGGCGCTTGCGCGGGCGGTCGTGGCCGGCCGTGTGGCCGGGCATCCAGGCCTCGGCGGCGCTCTTGGGCATGGCGGTTACGCCCTGCCCGGCGACCCCGCGCGCCAAAGGCGCCAGATGACGCAATGCGCGCGCATAGACGCCGCGCTTGAACACCACCACATGCTCCACCGGGTACCAGAAATCGACCCAGCGCCAATGATCGAACTCGGGCGAGTCAGTGTGGTCCAGCTTCACATGGGATTCGTCGCCGGTCAGGCGCAGCAGGAACCAGACCTGCTTCTGGCCGATGCAGACCTGCCGCTCGTTGCGGCGGATGGCCCGCGCCGGCAGCTTGTAGCGCAGCCAACCGGGCGTGGCCCCGAGCACTTCCACATGCTCAGGCAGCAGGCCGGTTTCTTCCTGCAGTTCACGATACATGGCCTCGACGGGCGTCTCATCGGTGTTCATGCCCCCTTGCGGGAACTGCCAACCATCCCGGCGCACGCGTCGTGCCCAGAACACCTGGCCGTCCTGCCGCATCAGCACAATGCCGACGTTCGGTCGATAGCCGTCCGGATCGATCACGATGCGGACTCCTAAGAAAATCTACTGCCCGGGACTATCCCACGCCCTCTGTCGGCCCACAAGCACGGCACAAAAGTGTTGACAGGGACGGTACACATCCGCAGAATAGCGGGCTCACCAAGGCTATGTAGCTCAGCCGGTTAGAGCACAGCACTCATAATGCTGGGGTCGGTGGTTCGAGTCCACCCATAGCCACCACACTGAAAATGAAGTTGTTTTTCAGCGTGATAAGTGAGAAAATCGTTGCACGTTTTGCCCCGTCGCCAAGCGGTAAGGCACCTGACTCTGACTCAGGCATTCGGTGGTTCGAATCCATCCGGGGCAGCCAAATTAAAAGCAAAAGGCCAGATCGAAAGATCTGGCCTTTTGCTTTTAATTTGGTCACGCATTCCACCTTATCCCCGCGCCTGTCGGCGCACCCCCTTGAACAACAAGGGGGCTCTTCTCCAGAGAGAGGCCCGGGGTCGGACATGCAAAAAGACGGGTAGTGCCGGCCGCTGGCCGGCAACCACGAAATGCCTGACTCCAAGACGACAAAAGCCCGGCCGAAGCCGGGCTTTTGCTTTTCCATCCAGCGGGCCCCCGAAGGAGCCCAACCAGGCGCAGCAGATCAGCGCTTGGAGAACTGGGTGGCGCGGCGGGCCTTGTGCAGACCGACCTTCTTACGCTCGACTTCGCGGGCGTCGCGGGTCATGAAGCCAGCCTTGCGCAGCTCGGACTTCAGGCTTTCGTCGTACTCGACCAGCGCACGAGCGATACCCAGACGGATCGCACCGGCCTGGCCGGTGGTGCCGCCGCCAGCGGCGGTGACCAGGATGTCGAAGCTTTCGGTGTTCTTGGTCAGCTCGAGCGGCTGGCGCACGATCATGCGCGCGGTCTCACGACCGAAGAACTCGTCCAGCGGACGACCATTGACGGTGATGTTGCCCGAACCCTTGCGCAGGAACACGCGAGCGGTGGAGGACTTGCGGCGGCCAGTGCCGTAGTTTTGAGTGATAGCCATGATTAGATATCCAGAACCTGCGGCTGCTGTGCGGCGTGCGGATGCTCAGTGCCGGCGTAGACCTTGAGCTTGCGGTACATCTGGCGACCCAGCGGGCCCTTCGGCAGCATGCCCTTGACGGCGATCTCGATCACGCGCTCCGGGTGGCGCTCCAGCGCCTGGGCCAGGGACTCGGTCTTCAGGTTGCCGATGTAACCGGTGAAACGGTGATACATCTTGTCCTGCAGCTTCTTGCCGGTGACGGCAATCTTTTCTGCATTGATGACGACCAGGTAGTCGCCGGTATCAACGTGCGGGGTGTAGACCGGCTTGTGCTTGCCACGCAGACGGCGGGCCAGCTCGGTGGCGAGACGGCCCAGGGTCTTGCCCTCGGCGTCGACGAGGTACCAGTCGCGCTGGACGGTCTCGTTCTTGGCAGTGAAAGTGCTCATGAAGAACTCTAGGTTAGGTCGGGCTCATTGCGGCGAAAGGCTCGCCGGAACTCTGCCACGCGTTGTGAAAAGGTGAAGCGCAAGAGGCGGGATTGTACTGGCCTTGCCAGCCACTTGCAAGTGGACCGTCAGGCCGGGTTGGCACGGACGCAGGGCCGGGCGAGAATCGGGGGGACTTCCGCCCCACCGCGTACTGCCATGACCGTGCTCCGCCAGACCACCCCGCTGGACCACCTGCTGACCGAGGCGCAGCGCGCTCTGGACACGGTGTTCGGCAATCCACCGGCGGCCCGCCCCTACCCGGCTGCGGAGACCGACGAGCCCGGCATGGGCAGCGCCGAGCGCCGCCATGCAGCCGGCCTGATGCGGATCAACCACGTCGGCGAAGTCTGTGCGCAGGGCCTGTATTTCGGCCAGGCCGCCGTGGCCCGCGACCCGGCCACGCGTGAACATCTGCTGGAAGCGGCCCAGGAAGAGACCGACCATCTGGCCTGGTGTGCCACCCGGCTGGCCGAACTGGACAGCCGTCCCAGCCTGTTCAACCCGCTGTGGTACGCCGGCAGCTACACGATCGGCACCCTGGCCGGGCTGCGCGGCGACGGATGGAACCTGGGCTTCGTGGTCGAGACCGAGCGCCAGGTGGAAGCCCATCTGGACGAGCACCTGGTCAATCTGCCGCCCGGCGATCTGCGCAGCCGCGCGGTCATTCAGGTGATGAAGGAGGACGAGGCCCGCCATGCCGAGCACGCCGAGCAGGCCGGCGCACGCCGCCTTCCGTTTCCGATTCCGGGCGCGATGGCACTGGCCT